>JAZQAP010000514.1:0-11878 GCA_045545275.1 Thermoguttaceae bacterium
CGCGTCGTGGTTCTCCGTTTTTTTATTTGCAACCCGAACGACGAGGCTACGTTTCGAACGTTTAAGCGTTTCAAGCGTTTTTCGTCGCTTTCGCGGCCTTTTCGGCGAAATGCGCGTTCAAAAGTTCGGCGGCTTTCACCATAATCGACGCCGTGTGGCGCTTGCAACGCTCGCCGACCAGCTTCTTTTGCTCGTCGGTCGCGGCTTTCATCCAAGCGCCGCCCATCTCGCGGCAAGTCAAGCCTTTAGCGACGACGCGCAAGAAGTTCGGCGCGTCGTCTTTTTCCGGAACGTACTCCGGAAGCGCGGTTTCCCGACCGTATTCGCCGAGCGCCGCCGCCAACTTGCAAACGTCGGCGTAATCGTCGAGAAAGCAGCTGAAGAACATAACGCCGCCCGCGACCGCGCCGCAAAGTTCCTTCAAACGCCCGAACCCGCCGCGAGCGCAACGGAACGCGACGAACGGACAAGATCGAGCGACTCGCGCCGCCTCCGCGTCGACCGATTCGACCGCCGTCGCATACGCCAAGACGGCGCCTTTGAACGCGCCGTAAAGGCACCCGCCCGCTTCGTAATTCTCGTAAACAAGTTTACCGACGAGGTTTACGTCGACCGGCGCAAACCGCCAAACCGCGTCTTTCGTCGCCGTTTCCTCCGCGTACCCGAGGTCGCTTAACACCGTTCCAAACGCGGCCAAGCCAAAACCGGTCGCCAACGCGTCGCGCCGAGTAATTTTCGTCATATCAATCAATCTCCGTTGCATAATCAAATAATCAAAAACCGCCGTCGCGTCGCTTTCTTTTCGTCAAAAACGACGCGACGTTTTCTCCTTTTCTCCGTTTGCCATTATACGCCGTTTCAACGCTAACGCAACCCCGCCGCCGCAAGGTTCGGCGTCGCCCGCTCTTCTCCGCAACGATTTTATCGATTTTCCCGAAAAAAACGCCGAAAAACGGGTTTTCGCGCCTATTCGCCTCCAAAAAAACTTGAAAACGGCGGCGTTTTGCGTAAAATAAATAAACGACCCAAACTTTAACGACGCTTTTTCGGAGGTTTTCGTAATGTTCTCCGCTTTCCCTCTTTTCGCGGCCGCGACCGCCGCCCTCGTCGCGGAGATCGCGCAACTGACGCCGCCTCTTCAAACGCTTTTCTCGCCGGAAATTGCGGAAACTTTGCAATTTACCGATGATTCCGAAATGCGCCTCATTTTTCAACTCGCGCTCTCGCCCGGGCCCGGGCATCTCATCGGGCTCCAACGCGAAAGCGCGCGCTCCGGGTTCGGCGGCGTCCGCACTTTCCCGCTCATCGCCGTTTTTGGAACGCTCGGCGCCCTCGCGTCGACGCGATTCGGCGTTTGGATTTTGCCGTCCGGGCTCCTTTGCGTCGCGCTGATCGGAATCGCCGAACGCGCTTTTTCGTTGGCGCGACGTTGGATTCGCGCCGCGGAGATTAGCGCAAGCCGTTCCAATACAAACGCTTCCGAAAACGTTTCGTCGACGGAACCGTCGTTTTCGTTATTTGCGACAAAAACAAACGAAATCAAAGACGCGTCCGAGAACGAGCCGCTTCCCCGTCGCGATTTCGGCGCGACGACGCTTGTCAGCGCGTTGGCGACTTATTGCGTCGGCGCGATTTTAGCGAATCCGGCTTGGACGCTCGTCGGGCTTGAAGCGGGCGCTATCGTCGCGATTTTGCTTCAATTTAAGCGAAAACTGCACGAAATTTCGGCCGCGCTCGGCGAAAACGACCTCAACGCGATTATGCAGTTCGCGCTCGTTTCCTTCGTCGTTTTGCCTATTTTGCCTAATCAAAATTTCGGGCCGTTCGGCGCGTTTAATCCGTTCGAGGCTTGGTTGACGGTCGCGCTGATTGTCGGGATGAGTTTGGCCGGTTACGTCGTGTATAAGTTTTACGGGGCTAACGCGGGCGTTCTCTTCGGCGGGTTCGTCGGCGGAGCGGTTTCGAGCGCGGCGACGACGACGAGTTACTCGAAAGCGGTCGCGACGGGAGCGACAAGCCGAGACGTCGCGGCGGTCGTTATTTTGTTGGCGTCGGCGACGCAAACGGTGCGCGCGCTGATTTTAGAAGCGTCCGTTTCGCAAGAATTCTTTTACCGTTGCGTCCCGGCGTCGGTCGTTTTTATCGCGGCGTCGGTCTTGCCCGCGCTTTGGATTTGGCGTCGAATCCGCCGCGACGCTCAGGCGTCCGGTTCGTCGAGCGGCGTTTCGGAACAGAAAAATCCGACGCAATGGAAGACGGCGCTAACTTTTGGCGCGCTTTACGTCGTCATTTTGTTCGCGATCAAAGCGTCGAACGCGCTTTTCGGCGACCTCGGGACGGTCGCGTCGGTCGCGATTTCCGGTCTCGTCGAGATGAACGCCGTCGCGCTCTCGGTCGCAAGGTTGGCGACGACCGACCCGGCAACGATGCAAGACGGTTGGAAGTTGATCATGATCGCGTCGATTTTTAGTTATTTATTCAAAATCGGCGTCGTTTTTTCGATCGGCGGCGCGCGCTTCGGTTGGAAAGTCGTCCCGCTCTTCGCGATCCCCTGCGGCGTCGCGCTCGCGTCGGTTTTGCTGTTTTAACGCAACTTTAACATTATTAACGGCAAGAGCTTAACGACTAACGACAAACGCGGGGTTGCTCGTTCGAAAAGACGTCTTCTCGAACGAACGACGCCGCGTCGTTTTTAGAAGCGATTCGACGTTTTGTCGACGCTCCGTCGGTCATAGGAAGCGATTCGACGTTTTGTCGCCGCTTCGTCGAGCGCTTTCGCTTCGAAAGTCGCGTTCGCTCGGCGCGACGCCCGCGAACGCGTCCCTCCTAACCGCTTATTTTAGAAGCGTTTCCCTTCCGCCGCGCGCTTCGCGAGGAACTCGTCGCCGAAGCCGAATTTTTCGACGACGAAATCGACGTCCTTGTCGCCGCGACCGCTGCAACACGCCAAAATCGTCTTGCCGCGATGTTCCTTCGCGTACTTCATCGCGAACGCGACCGCGTGCGAACTTTCGAGCGCCGGAATAATCCCTTCCGAACGCGACAAGCGGTAAAACGCCTCGACCGCGTCTTCGTCGCCGATCGCTTCGTAACGCGTTCTCCCGACGGAGTTTAGGAACGCGTGTTCCGGGCCGACCGCCGGATAGTCGAGACCGCTGGCGATCGAGTAAACCGGCGCCGGTTCGCCCTGCTCGTCTTTCAACATAATGCTTTCGAAGCCGTGCATCACGCCCTTAGAGCCGTAAGTCGTGGACGCGGCGTGGTTTCCGAGTTCCGGGCCGAGTCCGAGCGGCTCGATTCCGACGATTTCGCACGAGTCTTCCAGGAACGCCGAGAACATCCCGATCGAGTTGCTTCCGCCGCCGACGCAGGCGCAGACGACGTCCGGGCCGAAACCGTTCGCTTCGATAAATTGGTCGCGCGCCTCGAACCCGACGCACGCTTGGAAGTCGCGCACCATCATCGGGAACGGGTGCGGCCCGAGCGCGGAACCGATGCAGTAAATCGAATCTTTATAATTCTTTGCGAACGATTCGAACGCGGAGTCGACCGCCTCTTTCAGCGTCTTCAGGCCGTGCGTTACCGGAACGACGTTCGCGCCTAAAATCTTCATTCGCGCGACGTTCGGCGCTTGCTTCGCGATGTCGACTTCGCCCATATGGATTTCGCATTCGAGGCCGAAATACGCCGCCGCGGTCGCGAGCGCGACGCCGTGTTGCCCGGCGCCGGTTTCCGCGATTAAACGCTTTTTGCCCATATACTTAGCGAGCAAGCCTTCCCCCATGCAGTGGTTCAGCTTGTGCGCGCCGGAGTGGTTCAGGTCTTCGCGCTTCAGATAGATTTGGCACGAGCCGTCGCCGAGTTCGCGCGACAGGTTTTCGCAGTGCGTTACCGGCGTCGGACGGCCTTGGAAGTCGCGGCGAATGCGGCGCAGTTCGGCGATGAAGCGCGACGAAAGGCAGATCGTGCGGTACGCTTGCGTCGTTTCGTCGAACGCTTTTTGGAGTTCCGGCGGAAGGTACGAACCGCCAAATTCGCCGAAACGACCGTTTTCGTCCGGGTAATTTTTCAGGTAATCGCGAAAGTTCATCTTCTTTTCCTCGTTCGCTAAACGTTAATATTATTGAATTTAATTCGTTTCAAAAGTCGGGTTCGTTCTCAAAAAACGACAAAACATCGTTAAACGTCGGTTATAGGACGCGAACGCCGGGATTCGTCAAAAAGAAGTCGATTTTTCGCCGCCGCTCTTTTGTCGCTCGCCGCGACGCAAGGAAAATCGGCGTTTTCCGTTTCAAAATTTGCTTAAAGAAATATCGACGCAATTTGGACCGACGGACGCTCGCGGTTCTCGAACGCCGCCGCCCTTGCAAGAGCTAACGGTTCAAGAACGCTTCACTTGGAGCGACGCCAAGAACGCCAATAAAATTGTCGATAAATGCAAATCATCGTTAGATTTCGCTCAAAACCGCGACGGAAAACGCACAAACCGAACCGTTCGGCTTCCGACGTCTCCCGTCCGCTTCTAGAATTAAAGTTTAATCGCGTCGGGTAAAATTACAAGCCCCCCCGACGCGATTTTGCGAATTTTTCAGAAATTTTCGCGAATTTTTTCTCGCCGACGTTTCAAACGTCGGAAACGCCAACCGCTAACCCGTTTGCCGTCGGCGTTACGAACGGATTTTACGCTCGACTTCCGGATCGGTCGCGACGGAGCGGATAAAGTCCATCGCCTCGGCGCGTTCCGCCTTTTCGGTCTCCGGAAGCGCGGCGAACTCGGTTTCCATAAAAGCAAGAAAATCGACGTAAGTCGCGAACGGCGACAACTTAGCGAATCGTTCCCGTTCCATCGTCGCGGCGCGGCGGAAACTTGCGCGAAGAGCCGTTTTACCGTCGGTCTGCAATTCCTCGAACGTTCCGACGCCGGTTTCGTTCCGCGTTTTCAGGCTCCAACGAGAATTCGGATAACAACTCGCAACAATTTTTTCCGCCTTGCTCAGCCAAGCGTCGAACGCTTCGCGCTTTCGCCCGCGTTTGTAATCGAGCCGCGACCAATCGTCGCAATACTCGCCGCCGCAACGCGTTAAGCACTCCGCGGCGCGGTCGTAATCGCCGTTCATTTCGTAAGCCCGCGCAAACTCGTAATCGTTGTCGCCAAAGAATCCCTTCTTGGCGATCCCGACCGCGCGGGCCCCGTCGCCGGCCTCCATCGCGGCCCAAAATTCTTCGCTTCGTTCCTTCCGCGCCACGTTCGACGACACATAGTAAATCGAAAAAACAATCCCAACAAAAACGACGACGCGACAAAGGGTTAAGATCGACTCGACCCAATCCGCCGCCCGTTCGAGAAACGACTTCGAAGCCGGAGCCGCTTCCGCTTTTTCCGACCGCTTGCCCAAAATGCGTTTCATCGGTTTCCTCCGTAAAATCTGCGTTAACTCGTTGGCATTTTCAAGATCGAGGAAGCGTCGAGCAAGCGCCTCCGCCCCCCTACGCTACTTATTATAGCGAAACGACGTCGCGACGTCAAGGATTTTACGAGAAATTTTCGAAAAAAACTTGAAAGACGAATTTTAAAATCGTCGCCCAACGTAAATCGCTTTATACCGTCGTTAGAAAAGCGTTTTTCCGATTCGCTTAACTTACGACGTCGCAAGATTAAGGCTTTTTTTTAGCAACTACGACAAACTATCGTTTTAAAACGCGTTTGACCGCCTCTTCAAATTGCGGAGAAGCCGCGGCGTCGACGGTTAAATCGTTTAGCGCTTCCGGACGTCGCTCGACCGACGATAAATAAACACTTCGATTTTCCGAAACGCGGCGATTTCGGCGGCGCAATTTCTTTGTATTCGCCAGTTTAGGGAAACAACGTCGCCGTCGCTCGCGTTGAAATCGAGCTTTCGAGCGTCTTACGCGGCGCCGACCTTGCCGCGTAAAACGTTAAACGTCAACGTTTACCAAAGCCCCCGTTTAGACGGTTCCTTTTATCGCGTTATCGTTTCCTCGTAAAAACCGGAACCGTCGCACACTCGGCATCTTCCCGTGCCTCGACACGAACTACAACTCGCGGTAGGGGTAGTCCACTCGCCGGTAAGCGTGTTAACAAAACTTTCGCAGGTAGGACAGTCTCCCGAGCCATTACACAAATAACAGCGTTTATGAACAACATACTCTCTCGTTCTTTGAGAATATCCGGGATTACCGCCGCTCCCCTCCGAAGCTCCGAGCCGCCTCCACCTTATGCCGCCAAGCGCGTCGACGTAAACCTCTGTTTGATGTTGCTCGCGCATATAACGCTTGTACTCTTCAAACTCCTCGGCTTGCTTTTGCGCTTTACGTTCGGCCCGCTCTTGCGCTTCGCGTTCGGCCCGCTCTTGCGCTTCACGTTTGGCCCGCTCTTGCGCTTCGCGCTCGGCCCGCTCTTGCGCTTCACGTTTGGCCCGCTCTTGCGCTTCGCGTTCGGCTCGCTCTTGCGCTTCGAACGCAACAGAATCGTCCGCCGTCGTCTCGCGGCTCGTTGCCCCGGCGTCGTCGACGACCGCCGATTCAATAGCCGGCACGTCAGGCTTTGACGACAGATTATCACACCCACACCATAACACGCTCATAAAGGCCAACGCGCCGTAGCCACAAAGCGATGCAGTAACAACTAAACGTTTCATAAAAACCCCCTAATCTACTGTAACACATCGACAGCCGCAGTAAACCCCTTCCGTCGCGCTTCGTTTGGAAAACAAGGCGGAGCGCCAAAAACCGTAAACAATATTATTATAAAACTTATGTTTTAAAAAGTTTTTTTCAGCGTCGTTTGCGCCTGCGACCTAGCCGCAATATAGCATACAAAAAAAAAAACAACGGCAAATTTCAAAGCGTATCGCAAAAAGTTCGTTTTTTTTTCAACAGCGCGGCGCAAAATCGTTAGAATCGGCGCCGAACGACCGTCGAAAACGCCAAACCGCCGGCCTCGATCGCGTTCCCTCGCCCGCTCGACCTCGCGCTCCGAAACGTCCGCCAACGCGACGGCGGGCCAAAGAAAAAATGTCGAGGCCGCAAGAAAAGCCCAAAAGTCGAACGCTCGACGCGACGCAGCGCCCAAACGTTCGACTTCCAACAAAAAAACGCGCCCCGACCGTTAAGGCCGAAGCGCGTTTCGTTAGAACGTTATCGTCGTAAAGCTAGCGACGATTAGAGTTCCTTAATGAAGATGTTGCGCCAACGGATTTCGCCGCCGTGCGTTTGCAGTTGGATCGGGCCGGTCGGCGGAACCGGTTTGCTACGGTCCCACGTGTATTCCATCACCGTGTCTTTGACCGTTTGTTTGCCGTTGAGCCAAACGTTGACGACGTCGTCTTTCATCGTGATGCGAACCGTGTTCCATTCGCCGAACGGTTTGTCGGCGTAAACCAACGGCATACGAGCGTTCTTTTGGTTGTTCCACAGCGCGCCGGAACCTTTGTCCGCGCCGAGGTTCCACTTGCCGCCCTCTTTCGTCGTGTCCCAAATTTGGACTTGCGGGTTGCCGCGGAGATAAATGCCGCTGTCGGCCTTCGCGACCGTTTTGTATTCGAGGCGGAGTTCGAAGTCCTTGTAGAATTTTTCGGTCGACGCGTAAGGGCCGTTCCCGTCGTTGACGAGTTCGCCGTTTTCAATCGTCCAGCATTTTTCAAATTCGGCTTGGTGTTTCGCGTAGAAATCGGCGCGCTCGGCGTCGGTCATCTCGAGCAACGGGTACGGGTGGAAGTCGCGTTTGCACGGTTTCCAGCCGGTCAGGTCTTTGCCGTTGAAGAGTTGAACGAACCCTTCCGGGCATTTCGACGCGTCGTCTTGAGCAAACGACGGAAGAGCGCAAGCAAACGCCAACAACGCGGCGCCAAAAGCGAAGAATTTCGACATTTTCGGTCTCCCAAAAAATTTCCGATGAATTAGCGAATCGCCGACCCAAACGCGCGTCGGCTTGGAACGTCTCTATTTTAACCGACGCGCCGCCGAAAGTCAAACGCCGTCCGCAAATTCGCGACGTTTTTTCCAAAATAACGCCGACGCCGTCCGCAAAATCGGCTTTTCCAACGTATTTCCGTTTGTTCCTCCATTTTAACTTAAAAACGCGCCGCCAAGAAACGCCGAAACGGACGGTTGCGACCGCTTTCGAAAAGCCGACGCAAACCGTCCGTTCGCAAGGCGTTAGAACGTCAAAATCACTCGTGGCGCAACGCTTCGATCGGATCCATCTTCGCGGCTCGGATCGCCGGGTAAACGCCGAATACGACGCCGATGATAATCGAAATCATGAACGCCAACGGAACCGACCAGTAAACGATGATCGGCTTCAACTCCTGAACGATCGGCGGCAAACTCGCGATCAAGTCCGGATTCGCGCGCTTGATCACGCTCATCGCGAACGTCGTCGCCGGGGAACACGTCAAGCCGACCAAAACGCCCAACCCGCCGCCGACGACCGACAACACGATCGTTTCGATCAGGAACTGACGCACAATGTCGCCGCGCTTGGCGCCGAGCGCGCGTCGAATCCCGATTTCCCGGGTGCGCTCCGTAACCGTCGCCAGCATAATGTTCATAATCCCAATCCCGCCGACGACCAGCGAAATCCCGGCGATCAGCCCCATAAAGACGTTGAACATCATTCGCGTCGTCTTCGCCTGCTCGAGCAACTCGAGCGGAACCGTAACGCCGTAATCTTCGAACTTCGTATGATAGTCGTCCAGCGTCATCTTGATAAGGTCGGCGGTCTCCATAACGGACGCGACGTCTTTCACCTTCAACGTAATTTGTTTCAGCTGAACCGTTTCGCCTTCCATCGAGCCGCTGCGACGAACGACGACCGTGTCGCCGACGCGCGTCTCCATCGTCTTAAGGGGGATGTAAACGTCGAACGAATAGTCCTCCGACTTCATCGACGACCCGATCGCCGCCGACGGATCGCGCGACTGCGCGACGCCGATCACTCGGTAAAAATAGTTCTCGCCGACGCGAATCAGCTTCCCGATCGGCTCCTCGTAGGGGAACAATTTTTCCGCGACGCCGGCCCCTAAAACGCAATAGTCGCGCGCTTCGTCGTTCTCTTGGTCGTTGAAAAAGCGCCCGTCGAACATCGCGATCTTCACCACGTCGACATAAGAGGGCGTGCAACCGACCAAGCGACCGTCGATTTTGCGGCTTCCGTTTTGGAACGTCTCTTGGAAGTCCTTCAACGGCGCGGACTTAATCACCGTCGGAATCGTTTCGGTCAAGCGTTCGTAGTCGGCGCGCGTCAGCCCGTATTCCGGGAACTGCATGCGCCCGCCCCCGCCGCCCGCGGAGAGCGCTTCGTTTGGCGGTTTGATCGTGCTGACGATGATGTTGTCGGCGCCTAAACTCTCGATCTGTTCTTGAGCTTTACGGCTGATACCTTCGCCGATGGCGAGGAGCCAAATAACGCTGGCGACGCCGATGAAAATCCCTAAAACGGTCAAAAGCGACCGCATCGGGTGCAAATAAAGGCTTTTGACCCCCGATTGGAGGGTTCGCAACGCGTGTCTCATAATTTCGTTTCTATTTTCAAACGCGTCGTCGTCTCCGCCGTTGCCAACGCTTCGACGACGCCGCTTAACGCTTTACTTTCAACGACTTAAAGCCGATCAAACGAGCGATTTGGGGTCGCGCTTCGGCGGGTCGTTCGGGCGCAAACGGACGTCCGACTCGATCATGCCGTCGCGGAGACGGACGATGCGCTTGCTCCGCGCGCCGACGTCGTCTTCGTGCGTAACCAAAATGATCGTGCGGCCTTGCGCGTTCAGTTCGTCGAGGAGATCCAAAATTTCCGCCGTCGTTTTCGAGTCGAGGTTTCCGGTCGGTTCGTCGGCGAGGATAAAGTAAGGGTCGTTGACCAACGAACGAGCGATGGCGACGCGCTGCTGCTGACCGCCGGAAAGCTGCGTCGGACGGTGGTTCAAGCGCTCGCTCAACCCGACCAACTTCGCCAGCTCGACGCAACGCTTGCGGGAGCGGAGGTTCGCGTTCCGTTGGTAAAAGAGCGGCACCTCGATGTTCTCGATGACCGTCAGCTGTTGAATCAGGTTGTACGATTGAAAAACGAAACCGATTCGCGACGCGCGGATTTCGGAGAGGCTGTCGTCGTCGAGCGACGTAACGTCGTCGCGACCGAGCCAAATTTTCCCGGACGTCGGACGGTCGAGGCAACCGAGGAGGTTCAGCATCGTCGACTTTCCGGAACCGGACGCGCCCATAATCGCGACGTAGTCCCCCTGCGGCACCTCCAAATCGACGCCGCGTAGCGCGTAAACCGTTTCGCCCTTTAAGACGTACTCGCGCTTGACGCCGGTCAGCTTCGCCGCGAAAAATTGGCCCGATTCGTCGACCGGGTTCGCATTTTTGTTTTTATAATCTTTCATCGTTATCGTTTTCGTTCGACGCGACGCCGCCTTATCGACGGCGTCCGAGTCGCGCAAAAGAGCGGGAAAGAGGGAGAAGAGCGGTCGGACTCGACGTTTTCGCGCCGAGTCCGCCGCGCCGACGGTTCGATTAACGTCCCGGGGGCGGGCCGCCGGGGCCTCCTCCGAACCCGCCGGGGCCGCCGGGGCCGCCGTTCCCGCCGCCGACGTTGAAGAGCGAACCGGCGAGTTCGTTGACGGTCGCGTACCCGATCGCGAACTCGTCTTTCGAAACGGTCGCGTCGGCGTCGAAGTCGAACGAAGCGGCGTAAAACGCGAGGGCTTGGTTCAAGTTGTTCGCGTCGGCCAACGTCGCCGGAAGTTCCGGCGCTTGGGGCGCTTCCGCGGCTTCCGGCGCGTCGCCGACGGCGGTCGGACGCGGCCCGCGAGAACCTCGAACGCCGCGAGCGTTCAACTTCGTCGCCAGTTCGTCGACCGCGACGACTCCGTCGGCGTCTTCGTCGCAACCGTCGAAGAGTTCGTCGCTTACCTTATTTTCGCCGGCGTCTTGGAACATTTTGCGGTCGCTGAAGAAGCCGATCACAAACTCGGTCGGTTTGAGCGCGCCGTCGCCGTCGCCGTCCCAATCGTCGAAGAGCGGGATGAAGACGGAGTAATCGACCGTCGCTCGACTCGGCGCGGCTTCTTTCGTTTCGGCGTCCGCGTCGCCGGCGGCGCCTTCTTCCGCTTCGTCGTTCTTCTCGGTCGTTTGCGTCGCGGCGGTAATTTCGCTCGAATTCGGGAAAATTTGCGCGAAGACTTCGTTCGAATCTTGCGCGAGGAACTCCAAGCCGACGCGAGTGATATCGGAATCGCGTCGCCCGGAATCGGATTCGTCGCGAACGTATTCGTTCCAATCGACGGAATCCCAGTACGCGACGCGTTCGAGCGGGTCGGCGTCGGAGTCGCCGCGAAGCGTTTTGATTTCTTCGATTAACGCGGCGATTTTCGTTTCGTCCGGCGTTTCGAGACGACGCAGAACGCCGATTTCCTCTTGACGGCGAACGATTTCGCTTTGACGGCTAGCGACGCGCGCTTGCAACGCGGCGACTTTCGTCTTCACCGCGCCGAGCAGTTCGTGTTGCATTTCCATCACCGAACGGTCGAAGAAGCCTTGAATCGCGGCGATCTTCGCGGAGCGTTCGAGTCGCGCTTCGATCGTTTCCGCAATTTCGGACGCTTCGCTCGCCGAACCGCCGGAACCGCCCTTGCCGGGGCCGCCGCCCGCGCCTTTGATTTGCGCGCGAACGTCTTCCGGCAGCTGCGCCAAAACTTGCGGAGGCAGGTTCGCCAACATGTTGGCCGGAATCTCGCCCGATTTGATTTTTTCGGCGAAACCGGCGATCATTTCCGGCGTCGGTTGGAAACCGCCGGGCATGCCGCCGCCCATTCCGCCGGGTCGACCTCCGCCCATACCGGGACCGCCGCCGGGG
>JAZQAP010000515.1:0-2882 GCA_045545275.1 Thermoguttaceae bacterium
ATCAGCTTGTCGCGACCGCCCGCCGCCGCTTCGATTTCGACGCATTCCTTGGCGGTGCGTTGGTCGTTCCAAAGGATCGCCGGACGGATAACGGCGTGGTGTTTGTCCAGAAAAACGGAGCCGTGCATCTGCCCGGAAAGGCCGATCGCCTTGACGTCGCTTCCCTTAACGCCCGCTTTCGCAACGACTTCCGGGACGACCTTAACGACGGCGTTCCACCAGTCGTCCGGGTTTTGCTCCGACCAAAGCGGACGCGGCGCGTAAAGCGGGTATTCCCCGACGCCGCTTGCGAGAATCGTACCGTCGGCGCGAACGGCCAACACCTTAACGCCGGACGTGCCGACGTCGATTCCTAAATAAACGTTCATAAAACGCTCCGTGAAACGAAAATGTGATAAAATGGCGCGTCCCCCTCGCCGTCGAGTCGGGGGCGATTTTCCTTCGATTATAACGGAAACGCCGCTCGTTTTCCAGCGTTTTTTTCTCCGCGACCGCTTTTTTTGATTTTTTTTCGACGCCGCGCTTCGGAGTTTGGGTTAAATAGGTAAGAAGCGGAGAATAGCGGAAGAAAACGCGCATTTCGTGGAAAAGTTGATAAAAACGGTTGGGATTCGTTCCCCCCGCTTTTGAGGCCGCGTTTTTCCGGTATAATGGAGAAGGCTTCTTTAATTTTTGCGCGAGTTTGGCGAGTTTGCAAAAGAAAAACGGACAAAAGAAAGTGGTGAAATTGGTAAAGAAGACAAAAATGCGACGACGGGGCGATTTTCGGTCGAGGCCGATTCGCGGTTTTACCTTGGTCGAGCTGCTGGTTGTGATCGCGATTATCGGGATTTTGATCGGTCTTCTTCTCCCGGCTGTGCAAGCGGCGCGCGAGGCGGCGCGACGAATGCAGTGTATGAACAACCAAAAGCAATGGGGCGTCGCGTTGCAGAATTATCATTCGGTTTTCGACAAGCTGCCGAGCCTGACCGAGCGCGCGAATTCCTGCGTGTCGCCGCATACCCGTTTGGCGCCGTATGTCGAGCAGACGAACTTGCGTTATTCTATAGACTTGAGCGTCGACCTGTACAAATACCGCGCCGGTTCGACTCGAAGCGTCCAATTGAACGACGTTTACGTCGTGCCGGCGCGCACCGTTTTTTCCGGAACGCGCTGTCCGAGCGACGGCGGCGGCCCGGCGACGGTAACCGACGATATTAACGACATTTACGCGACAAACAATTACGTCTATTGCGTCGGAAGCGGAACTGGGAACACGTTCCGAATGAACAGTTCGCTCTCGACCGGCGCCGAGTCGGAACGAGCCGGCGGCCCGTCGGACGGCGCGTTTTATTTCGCCTCAAACCTTGGTTTCGAAGCGTTTACGGACGGGACGAGTAATACTGTCGTTATGTCGGAATACTTGGTCGGCGACGGAACGAAAGATTTGACCGACGTTCCGTTTGACGAAATTCGCGCAAATCCTTTGGTTCGCGGCGTTTATATGGCCGACTTTTCGCCCGCGAACGTCGCGAAGTACGCGCAAATTCGGGACGCTTCAGACGCGCAACTCGAAGCGTTGCTTGACGAAACGCCGAAATGGCGAACCGACGTCGGCAAAGGCTGGATCGTCGGCAAGTACGATTCGACGCTTTTTAACGCGTTTTTGGCGCCGAACTCGCGCTTTCCCAATATTTACGTGTCGAATTACGGCTTTTTCGCCGCGCGGAGCGCTCACCCCGGCGGCGTGATCGCGTTAAAAGCAGACGGAAGCGCGACTTTCGTTTCGGAAACGGTCGACTTGAACCTTTGGCGCGCCGCCGCGACGATTGCCGGAAACGAAACGGAAACGTTGCGCTAAAAAGACTTGCGACGCGTCGAGAAGTCGCGTCGACGAAAAAAGACCAAAAGACGAAAAAGAAAAAAACGCGTTAGCGACTCCGTTGCTAACGCGTTGCAATATAAGGAAATAAAATGACCGCCGCGCTGACGCAAATTTTTTACACGATCTCCGCCGCGCTCCTGATTCCGACCGAATTGGGGCTTCTCGCCGCGCTCTTCGCCTCTTGCTGGTTCGTCGGGACGACGCTTCGCGAAGGTTTGTCGCGACGCGCCGAACTTGCGAAACGGCAAGAGTTGGAGACGCTTTGGGCGAGCGGGAAAAACGCCGACGCGACGGAAGCGCAAACGCTTCTGAAAGCGGCGGTCGCGTCGAAAACGGCGGCGGGAACGCTTGGAACGCTCGCGACGCTCGCCGAAAAAATCGACGACGAACCGTTTGTCGAAAAGACGGTCGCGGAGTTGCAAAACGCGATGAAAGAGCGTTGCGAACGGGTCGACCGTCTCGTTAAAACGGGCCCGGCGCTTGGGTTAATGGGGACGTTGATTCCGCTCGGCCCCGCGCTTCTCGGCCTCGCTAAGGGCGATTTGGAGACGTTGGCGACGAACCTTGTCGTCGCGTTTTCGACGACGGTCGTCGGCCTAACCGTCGCGCTGATAAGCTCTTTCGTCTTGACGACGCAAAAACGCCGCTTCCGACGCGACGTCGTCTTTCTGAATTTCGCGCTCGACCGCTTGAGCGAAACTGCGAAAAAGACGAAAGAAAACGTTGCCGATAAAGATGTTGCGAACGGCGAAAACGGAGGCGAACAATGAGAAAGCGCGGGCGTTTTTGTTCCGGAGCGTTCGACGCGCCGTCGGAGTCGCTCCTTGCCGGGGTCGAAAATTTATTCGACGTCGCGATCGTGTTTGCGGTCGCGCTAATCGTCGCGTTGGCGACGTATTGGAAATCGCCGCTTCTCTTTGAAAACGAAGATTTTACGGCGGTTGTGAATCCGGGCAAACCGGATATGGAGCTGGTCGTGAAGGAGGGGCGCGAACTCAAACGGTACAAGGCGAGCGGC
>JAZQAP010000516.1:0-2309 GCA_045545275.1 Thermoguttaceae bacterium
GCCGCCGCGCCCGCTCCCGCCTCCGCCGCGCGATCGCTTGGTTCCCGCCCCTCCCGCGCCGCGACCGATTCCCCGTCCGGCCCCGCCGCCGAAACCGGCGCCCGCGCCGCCTCGCGTCGCGCCGCGTCCGGAACCGCGCCCGGCCCCGCCTCCGCCGCCGAAGCCGCGCTGGTACGATATTTTCCGCTGGTTCGATTGAAAGCCCGTTTGCCGATGAAGAAAAATTTCCGCGCCTCCCGTCTTTTCGCTCGACTTCGCCGCCGCGCCGCCGTCGTCTTCTTGACGCTAGCGGCGACGCTTCCCGGCTCCGGCTCCGGCTCCGGCTCCGCGTTCGGGTACGAATCCCGATACGTCGAAGTCCGCGGCGCGAACGCCGACAAAATCGCCGAAGAGTGCGACGAGATTATCGACCGACTCGTCGCGCGGTACGGCGAGCCGCGAACTTGGAAGCGTTTCCCGGTAATCTTTACGTTCGGCGGCGGAAGCGTCGCCGGTTACACGAGTTACGCGGGCGGCGTCGTTCGCGAAGTCGTCGTTTATCAGTCGTTCGACGTCGCGCGCGGCGGGACGCTCGACCACGAGTTGACGCACGCCTTCTTTTTTTATTGGCTCGACGCGAATTTCGACTTGTTTCTTAACGAAGGCGCGGCGCAGAATTCCGAGTATCGGCGGCGCGAATCGTTGCGACGAACCGTCTATTCGCGTTACCGAAACGGCGATTTTGTTCCGATCGATAAACTATATGGGCGCAACAGTTACGACGGTTCGCTCTTGATTTATCATCAAGGATTTTCCGTCGTCGACTTTCTGATCGCGCGGGGCGGTTCGAAATGGTTCGCGGCGTTTCTCGATGATTTGACGCGCGGAACGCGCGACATAAACAAAGCGCTTAAAGGATTTTACGGTTACGCCGACTTAAAGGAATTGGAAGCGGATTGGCTCGATTACGTCGAAGGCGGGCAAGATCGAGCCGCGACGCGCAACGTGTTGGAGTGAAACGAGATGAAACGAACGACGACGATGAAACGGACGATTTTGACGGCGTTTTGGGCGACGGTTGGAAGCGCGACGGCGGTTTTTGCGCAAGATGTGCAAACGACGCAAAACAACGGTTTAGACGCGATGAAAGCGTCTCCCGCGGAAGTGCGGTTAGTTTATCCGGTCGAGGCGACCGACGCGGCGCGGCTCGAGGCGCGTCGAGAACCGCGCGAACCGGTCGCGGAAAAGGACGAGTACGACGTCGAAACGCCGCTCGGTCAAGCGCGTGAAATTTTGCGCTTGTTGCGCGGTCAAACGGCAATTTTGGAACGACTTAGCGAACGCGACGTCGCGCCGCCGGTCGACCGAACGAACGAGGTTTTGACGGCGATTCAAGCCGCGTCGGCGAACGCTCCGACGTTGGAGACGCAAGCCGCCGAATTTCAAGCGTTGCGCGATTCGCTTGACGCGACGACGGAGGCGGTCGTCGAGTTGGCCGCGAGTCTCGAAACGGCGGAAGAAGCGGAGACGAGCGCGAACGCCGAAACGCCTTCGACGACCGAATCGGCGAACGTCGCGGAGTCGGCGGCGAGCGGCGGCGCTTGGAAAATGGTCGCGGCGGCGTTTGGCGGCATTTTCGCGCTGTTGTTGGCGATCGTGGTAATTGGCCTTGGCGTCAAGGTTTGCAAAACGATCGTCGGCGGTTTTGAAACGTTGCGCGACGCGGCGTCGGCGTTGCAAGTCGCTAAAGAAAACGGAACCGCAAAGGGAAGCGCGACCGAAAACGGCGCCGCCTGACGGGTGAATTGAACGCTTGACAAAAGAGAAAGAAACAAAATGAAAACGACTCTTGAAACGAAACCCGCCGCCGTCGCCGCCGTTCCCGCGAACTCGACGCTCGTTCTTTTCGCCGCCGTCGTCGACGGGAACCCGACCGCCGCGCAAATTGAAACGGCCCGTTACACGCTGGCCGCGAACCTCGAAAACGTCGGCGCGACCGCGACAAGCGCTTATTTGACGCGGTTTAACCCGGTCGCGGTCGACGTCGACGCCGACGAAAGCCTCTTGTTGACGGTCGACGCGACGCTCTCGAAAGTCGGCCCCGACCCGCTTCCGGAGGTCGCCGAACCGGAAACGCTCGACGAAACGGCGCCGACGGAAATCGCGTCGAGCGAAGAAGTTGCGACCGACGCAAACGACGAAACGCCGGGCGAACGCCAAAACAATGCGGAGTCGTCCGACGCGGCCGCAATCGCCGAAACCGCCGTCGCCGACCCGGAAACGTCGGAGGCGTAACCGATGGCCGTCGTTTACTTTACGTCGAACGCGTC
>JAZQAP010000517.1:0-14302 GCA_045545275.1 Thermoguttaceae bacterium
CGAATCGCGCAAACTGAACGACATGAAGGGCCCGGCGCTGATTCTCGCGTCGTCGGGGATGTGCAACGCCGGACGAATCAAGCACCACTTGGCGAATCACATCGGCGACGCGAAAAACTCGGTCGTTTTCCTCGGCTATCAAGCGGCGGGCACGCTCGGGCGCCTGATCGTCGACGGCGCGTCGGGAGTGCGAATTCACGGTCAACCGCGCAAAGTCCGGGCCGAAATTATCGTTATCCGCGGAATTTCCGGACACGCCGACCAAAACGAGTTGGTCGCCTGGCGCGCCGCGTTCCCGACGCCGCCGAAAACGACGTTTGTCGTTCACGGCGAAAAGTCGGCGTCGCAAGCGCTTGCGTCGAAAATCCGCGAACGCGAACCGGGCGCCTTCGTTTACGTTCCGGAACACGCCGAAATTTACAAAGATTAACGCCGCGCCCGTCAAACGTTAACGCGTTGTCGTTTAATCGCTTAACCGTTCAACGCTTCTATATTCCAACCGCTCGAGCCGACGCGTTCCTCCCGCGAACGCGTCGGTTTTGTCTCCGCGCATTTATTAGTCGAGCTTATTATAAGCGTCGCTTATCCCGCTTTCTCCGTCCGCCGATTATTCATTAGCGCGACTTATTATAAGCGTTTCTAATCCTCCAAAATATCAAAAAAATGACGCCGCCCCCTTGCGCTCTTCCGCCAAACGATTATAATAACCGTCGTTTCGAGCGTTTCGCGCCGTCCGTTTTCGCGCCTAACGTTTCCGAAACAACGCAACCGACCGAGCAACCGACGTTTAGCGACGCGGTTCCAACGCTCGGTTCGACCCGCCAACGTAATGGGGGCGCTTTCGTTCGAACGCGAACGGAGGCTGAGAAGCACCCCTCGAACCTGCTCCGGATAATGCCGGCGAAGGAAATTACGAGCGACGCGCCCCCGTTTCCCCGCGACCTTCCCGTTCCACCAAAGTCGCGCGAACGCCGCGCAATCGGCCCAATTTCCTTTCGCCTCGCTCAAGAAAGGAAACGCCGACGATGGAAAACCTCGTTTCTTCCGCGATCGTATCTTCTTTTAGCGCAAAACTTAACGATTATCTCCAAGTCGACGTCGCGATCGTCGGCGGCGGCCCGTCGGCGCTCGTCGCGGCGAAATATTTGGCCGACGCCGGCGTCAAAACGGCGATTTTCGAACGCAAACTCGCGCCCGGCGGCGGAACCTGGGGCGGCGGCATGCTCTTCAACGAAGCCGTCGTTCAACGCGACGCGCTCGAAATTCTCGACGATTTCGGAATCGGAACTCAAGAGATCGCGACCGCGCCCGGCTTTTTCACGCTCGACACGGTCGAGATGGCGAGCGGTTTAATCTTCGGCGCGCTAAAGTCCGGCGCGAAACTGTTTAACGCGATGAGCGTCGAGGACGTCGTCTTCAAAAACGGCGAAATCGGCGGTCTCGTCGTCAACTGGACGCCGGTCGAGCGCCTCGGAATGCACGTCGATCCGCTCGTCGTTCTCGCCAAACGCGTCCTCGACGGCACCGGTCATCCGAGCGAAATTATCAATCTCGCGACAAAAAAAGCGCAAATCAAACTCGACACTCCGACCGGCGGAATCCTCGGAGAAAAACCGATGTTCGCGACGTCCGGCGAAGCGTCGACGGTCGAAAACACGCGCGAATATTTCCCGAACCTTTTCGCTTGCGGAATGAGCGCAAACAACGTCATGGGCGGCTATAGAATGGGCCCGATTTTCGGCGGCATGCTCCTTTCCGGTCGCAAAGCGGCGCGTTTGATTCAAGAAAGTTTGCAACGTTAATCGAACCGACCGTTTTCCCAACGTCGTCCGCGACCGTCGGTTCCAACGATTCAGACGATTCGAGCGCCTCCGACGCCGCGTCGCCTCCAACGATTCGCTTGACTCGAACGACGCGCCGTCGCGGACGATTTGCCGAACCCAACGTTTATTACGCTAGACTTATAATAAGCGTTTCTTATTATAAGTCTAGCGTCGTCGCCGGACGTTTTCTTTTTCCCGATCAGCCTTTTTTACAACCGCTTACTATGTCGCCATTTACCGCCCCGCCGTCCTGTTTTCGCTCGCTCGCCGAACGCGCGGCGGCGTTCCGCCAAGTCGATATTTATCCGGTCGTTACGTCGGAATTTTGCGCCGGTCGCGACCCGCTCGACGTCGTTCGTCAAGTTTTCGAAGGAGGCGCCCGAATCGTTCAACTTCGCGAAAAAACGGCGTCCGACCGCGACGTTTTCCGCCTCGCCGTCGAATGCCGCAAACTCGCAAACCGTTTCGGCGCGCTTTTTATCGTCGACGACCGTCTCGACGTCGCGTTGGCGGCGAACGCGGACGGCGTTCATCTCGGCCAAGACGACCTGCCGTTTGACGTCGCGAAGCGTTTAGCGCCGGAATTATTGATCGGCGCGTCGACGCACAACCTCGCGGAAATCCAAGAAGCGCAAGCGCTTAACGTCGACTATTTAAACGTCGGGCCGATTTTCGCGACGCAAACGAAAGCGGTCGCCTACCCGCCGGTCGGGCTCGAACTTTTAGCGGAATTAAGAAAAGCGACGACCGTTCCCAGCACCGTAATGGGCGGTATTAAAGCGCGCCACATCAAGACGTTGCGCTCGCTCGGCGTTAAAAGAATCGCGCTCGTTACGGAGATAACGCAAGCGCCGGACGTCGTCGCCAAGACGCGGGAACTTCGCTCGCTCTTTTGAAGCGACGCCGGAGCCGCCGATTAATCAAACTTTTTTCAACGTTTTCAAACGCGGCGTTTGCGTCCCGTTCAACGTCGACAAAAAACGCGCCGTTCGGCGTTTTCAACCGCTCGAACGACGCGTTTTTGCTTCCGTTTTCAAAAAATCAAAGACTCTTTAAAAAACGGCGTTTCGAACTACTTCCAGTTCTCGGCGAGGCGTTCGAAGTGCGCTTGCGGGTGCGCGCAAGCCGGGCAAACTTTCGGCGCCGATTTGCCGAGGTGAACGAAACCGCAGTTGCGGCAGCGCCAAACGATTTCGCCGTCGTTTTCGAACATCGTTCCGTTTTGAACGGCTTCGGCGAAACCGCGATAACGGCGTTCGTGTTGTTTTTCGGCGATCGCGACGTTGCGGAAAACGGCGGCGATTTCGTTAAAGCCTTCTTCTTCCGCGACTTTCGCGAATTCCGGATACATTTGTTCCCATTCCTCTTGTTCGCCGCAAGCCGCCGCGAGGAGGTTTTCGAGCGTCGTCCCGATTTTGCCCGCCGGGAAGGTCGCGGTGATTTCCAAGTCGCCGCCTTCCAAGAACTTAATGAAACGCTTCGCGTGTTCCTTTTCTTGGTTCGCGGTTTCTTCAAAAACGGAGGCGACGAGTTCGAACCCGTCTTTCTTCGCTTGCGACGCGAAGTAGGTGTAACGGTTGCGCGCTTGCGACTCGCCGGCGAACGCTTTCAACAGATTCGCTTCGGTCTTCGTGCCTTTCAAACTTTTCATCTTTCTTTATTCCTTTATTTCTGATACAACGTCGGCGCCAAAGCGGCGGTAAACAAAGCCCGCTTCCAACGCGTTAAAAAGATTCGGCTCCGCCAAGACTTTCCGGTTTTCAAAGGTCGCAAAAAGACCTAGGCGCGCCGCTCTATATTACTAATTATACGTTTTTTTCGTCGACGTAAAGCCTCGCGCGTTCGTTTTCTTCGGTTCCGTCCGATTTTTCCGCCGTCGCAAGGTAAAAGCGCAAGGAAAATAGCGAATTTGCCGCTTCTCCTTCCCCAAATCCCCGCTATAATAGTTAATATAAAGGAAATAGCGCGACTTCGCCAAGTTTGCCGCCGCGTTTCGAGCGTTACTTTCCGATTCGCGATTCCGCCCTTTTTACGTTTCCCCTATTTAACGCAGTCCAACATGAGCGCCAACGTTTCGCCGTCGACTTCCGCCGAACGCGGGAGCGTCCTCTTTTCGATTTTGATTCCGGTTTACAACGAACAGGCGTATTTGGCGCGAGTCGTCGAGCGCGTCTTGGCGGCGCCCCTTCCCGAGGGCGTCGACCGGGAACTGATTCTCGTCGACGATTGCTCGACCGACCGCACGCCGGAGGTTATCGCGTCGCTCGTCGCCCGTTATCCGGACAAAATTCGAGCGTTTCGACAGCCGAAGAACCAAGGCAAAGGCGCCGCCATCCGACGCGCAATCCAAGAAACGAACGGCGATTACGCGATTATTCAAGACGCCGACCTCGAATACAATCCGAACGAATATTCGCTCGTGTTGGCGCCCCTTCTCGACGGTCGCGCCGACGTCGTGTACGGTTCCCGATTTGCGACGCGAGAAACGCGCAAAATCGTCAATTATCATCACAAACTCGGCAATTTATTTTTGACTCGTCTTTCCAACTGGACGACCGGACTCGACCTGACCGACATGGAGACGTGTTATAAAGCGTTTCGCGCCGACGTGTTAAAGTCGATTCCGCTCCGTTCGAATCGGTTTGGAATCGAGCCGGAAATCACCGCGAAAATCGCCAAGCGCGGCTGGACGGTCTACGAAGTGCCGATCAGTTACAACGGGCGCCGCTACTCGGAAGGGAAGAAAATCGGTTGGAAAGACGGCGTCAGCGCAATCCGCACCATCGTTAAATATTGGCTCGTCGACGACTGTTTTTACGACGACGATTCCGACGGCGCCGCCGCGCAAACGTTCGAACGCAGCCGTCTTTCGACCAAAGCGACCGTCGCTAAGTCCGTTCCGTTCCTCGGGTTGCGAACGCTTGAAATCGGCGCGGGCCAAGGGGAAACGTCGCGTTATCTACCGCAAAAAGAGCGGTTGACGCTCCCCGACGCGGACGAGAAAAACGTCAAATTTTTACGCGCCGGTTACGACGGGAACGCGGTCGTCGACGTCGCTCGCCTCCGCCTCGACGCGTCCGACGAAAACGCCCCCCTTCTCGATTTTAGCGATTCCGCCCAATCGACGGAAAGCGCCCCGACCGCGCGACCTTCTCAAAACGTCGAATCCGACGCGCTCGTCGCTTGCAACGCCGAATACGACGCGATCGTCGCCTTCAATCGAGTCGACGCGCTCCGTTTCGACGACGCGCAAGCGTTCGGTCGCCTCCGCTCGTTGTTAAAATCTAACGGTCGCGTCGTCTTTACGCTCCCCGCTTGCGGTTCGGAATCTTATTCGGAACGCGAAATTAAACGTTGCCTCGCCAACGCCGGATTTCGCGTCGAATCGCTCGAACGCTTCGACGCGCTCGGAGCGCTTCTTGGGCAAGGCGACGGTAAAACGCCGAGTCGAAAAGCGCTCAAACTTTACGATTGGCTCTTCCGTTGGACGCGTTGGCTCGACAAATTCCTTGCCGGCGCTCGATTTTTTGTCGTCGCGACGCCGGATTCGCCGAACGCCGACGGTCGCCGACGCGCCTGACCGCGCCGGAACGCGCGCCGTCCGTCAAAATCGCCGTCAACCCCCTATTTTATCCGCTTTTACTCCGTTTTAAAACCGACTCGCCGCGTCTTGCGTTTCGACGTCGACGCGGCACGTCGTCTTTTTGCGTTTGTCGCCGTTCCTTATTCAAACGTTTTTCTTTCTTGCAACGCTCTTAGCCCCTTCTTTCTCCCGTTTTAACAATCGTCGAGTATTTTTAAATTTTTTAATAGCGTTACAATCTCGATTATTTTTTGATTAAAATATCAAACATTTTTCAATCTTCTTTTCTTTACGAGAGCGACGTCGGTCGACGATTTTTTTACAAGAAATTCCCGCAAATCGCGTTCGTTCCTTGACAAACGGCGACCGCTGGAGTTAAAATAGAACGGTCGAAACCGCGAACAAATTTCCGGCGTTCCGACCGTTAATCGCGCCCGTTTCGCCGTTCCTTATTTTCGCTAACCAGTCCAAGCCTCCCATTTTACCGTCCCAAAAGGAGCGTTTCGTTGACCGCCTCGCCGTTTTCCCTTGAAATTATCCGCGCCCCTCAAACCGACCGCCGTTTTCGCGCCGCGCTTTTCGATTTCGACGGCACCTTGAGCCTCGTTCGCGAAGGTTGGCAGAACATTATGGTTCCGTATTTTTGCGAAGTTCTCCTCGAAACGATGGACGACGCGGCGGAAGCGGAGCGAATCGTTCGCGATTTCGTCGACCGCATCACCGGCAAACAAACGATTTACCAATGCATCCAACTCGCGAAGGAAGTCGAGGAGCGCGGAGGAACGCCGCTCGACCCGCTTTTGTACAAAAAAGAGTATTTGCGACGTCTTCAAGTGCGGATTCAAAGCCGAGTCGACGCGTTGGCCGCCGGAACCGCTTCTCCGGACGATTTCGTCGTCCCGGGAGCGCGTCGTTTCTTAACTCTTTTGCGCGAAGCCGGTTACAAAATTTACCTCGCGAGCGGCACCGACGAGTTTTACGTCAAGCAAGAGGCGGAACTCCTTCAATTAACGGACTTTTTCGACGGCGGAATTTACGGCGCGCAGGACGATTACAAGACGTTCTCGAAAGCGCTCGTCATCTCGCGGCTGATTGAAGTCAACCGACTCGACGGCGCGGAGTTGGTCGGCTTCGGCGACGGTTACGTCGAGATCGAAAACGTCCGCGAAGTCGGCGGTTACGCGGTCGGCGTCGCGACGAACGAAGCGAACCCCGGCGCCGGCGTCGACGCTTGGAAGCGGGGCCGTCTCCTCGAAGCGGGCGCCGACGTTATCGCGCCGGACTTCGGCGATCCGGAGCGTTTGTTCCGCTTTTTGACGACCGGAACCGACGTTTGAACGTCCTTTAACGTCGATTCCCTCCCCGCGCAAACGCCCCTTTAACGCCTTTAAACGCCGCCTTCGGCAACACAACCCCCGCAAACCGCCCAATTTAACGTCGTTTTTTCGCGCC
This sequence comes from Thermoguttaceae bacterium, assembly GCA_045545275.1. Taxonomy (GTDB): domain Bacteria; phylum Planctomycetota; class Planctomycetia; order Pirellulales; family Thermoguttaceae; genus RUG369. Next base: position 6,859 of record JAZQAP010000517.1, read on the forward strand.
GCCGAACGCTCGCGACTCCGGTCGCGGCGTTTTTTCCTCACGTTTTGCGTCGCTCGCTCGTTCGCCTTATTTCCCCCGTTTTGCGCCGTTTTGCGCCGTTTGTCCGTTCCCCTTATTTTCCCCGCCGTCGCCAACCGCCCTATTTTCCCGAAAGCGCCCAATGTCCGATTTAACGCCCGTTCCGTTCGCTCCGCCCGCCGACTTAGCCGACCGTTTGGCGCGTCTCGCCGCCGCGAAAACGCCGAAAATCGCGGTGATCGGCGACTTTTGTCTCGACAAATATCTCTTTTTGTCGCCGGAATTAAACGAAATTTCGGTCGAAACGGGGAAAACGGCGTTTCAAATCCGGGCGCGACGCGTCTTTGCCGGAGCGGGCGGGACGGTCGCGAACAACTTGCGGGCGCTCGGCGCGGCGACGTTTTGCTTCGGAATCGTCGGCGACGACGGCGACGGTTTCGAGCTTTTGAAGGCGCTTCGCGGAATCGGCGCCGACGTTTCCGGAATGGTCGCGTCGTCGGAAGTCCTTACGTCGACTTACGTTAAGCCGACGAATCCGGACGGTCGCGGCGGTTGGGTCGAGTCGAATCGTTTCGACGTTCGCAACCCGGGCCCGTTCCCGGCGTCGGCGGTCGACGCGCTCCAAGCCAACTTCCGCAAGCGCGTCGCGGAGTTCGACGCGGTCGTCGTTTTGGAGCAGTTCCCGCCCGGTTCGGAAACGACGTTTTCGCCGGACTTCCGCGCCTTTTTGGCGGACGTCGCCCGCGCCAACCCCGACGTTTTCTTCCTTTGCGACTCGCGCTTTTTCGCCGAAAGTTACCGCGAAACGCTCGTCAAATGCAACGCGAACGAGTTGCTCGACGTTTTCGCGACCGCTCGCGGGGCCGACCGCAAACGGGAAACGACGCTCTCGGGCGACGCGGAGTCGAACGTCGCGGCGCTTTGCGAAGCGGGCGCTTGGTTGGCGAAACGCAACGGTCGCCCAGTGTTGGCGACGCGCGGCGCTTTCGGCGCCCTCCTTTTCGACGTCGGCGTTTCCCCGCTTTCCTCAACCGCCGAAACCGCCGACGTTTCCCAAACGTCGCCAACCGCCGATTTCCCTCGGCTCGCCTCGACGCCGCAAACAACCAAATTAACCAAATTAACCAAATTAACCGAAATCGCCGTTTTTGCCGTCCCGCCGCGCCCGGTTTCCCCGCCGTTCGATATTTGCGGCGCGGGCGACGCGACGAACGCCGGGTTCGTTTTCGCGCGGTCGCTCGGTTTTTCGCTCGTCGAGTCGGCGTGTTTAGCGGGCGTCGTCTCGTCGATCACGATCAAGCAGATCGGCGTTACCGGAACCGCGACGGTCGAGGAGATCGTCGCCGCGTTGACGGAACGACGTCCTTAAATTTTACGCCGTCCCTTTATTTTCACATATTTTATTGATATTCGCTCGTTTATCGCGTCGTTTTGGGAGTTTTCGCCATGTCGTCGCCGAAAAAATTATCGCCGCCGGAAATTGTCGCGCGTCAGCTGGAAGATTTTTACGAGCTGCGACGCCAAATCGTTAAAATTCTCACGCCGATCAACTCTTACGCGGAGCCGTCCGCCGCGGAATACCGCGAAATTCTCGACGCGCTCCAAGAAAATCTCGGCGAAATGGAGGACGCGGCGCGCCAACTTCACCAATTTTACCAAGAGGCGGAGCGGCGTTTGGACCGAGTCTTGAAAGCGAGCAGTTCGGTTTGGACGCGTCCGACGGGTCTAAAACCGGCCAAAATCCCCCAATTTACCCCGATTGAAAAGCGCCCGACCTCGCCCGGCGGCGACAAAACGCGAATCGTTTCTTTCATTAATCTAAAGGGTGGCGTCGGCAAAACGACGCTGACGGCGAACCTCGTCGCGGCGTTCGCGTCGGGAAACTTTCGCGACCTCGCCGGTCGAGCGAACCGCCCGGCCCGCGTTCTCGTCGTCGACCTCGACTTCCAAGGAACGCTCTCGCAACGCTGCGCCGAACCGCTCGTTCTGCAAAGCGCTTACGGAAAAGGCTTAACGGCGACGAAGCTTCTCGACACGCGCGCCGAAGCGAAGGTCGCGTTCGACGCGTTAACCGTTCCGTTCCTCGGCCTCCCGAACGCCCGATTAATCCCCGCCGACGAATCGCTCGACGACAAGGACGTCCGCCGCCTCAACGAGTTGGCGAGCCGCCGTTTTGAAACGCGTTTTTATCATCGCCTTTGGTTTCACAAACCGGAAATTTTCGAAAAATACGACTATATTTTCTTCGACTGCCCGCCCCGTTTGACCGCGTCGTCCGTTGGCGCGCTCGTCGCGTCCGATTTCGTCTTTATGCCGACGGCGCCGGAATCGTTCGACGTCAACGCCGTTAACCGAACGATGAGCTGGCTCGGAAGAACGCGTAAAAATTTAAACCTTTCCGTTCAATTCGGCGGCGCGATTCTCAATCGAACGAACAACGAAAAGGGCTTGACGCCGCTCGAAGAAAAAAATAAAAATCGCATTAAGTTGACCTGCGACGACTATCGCTCGTTTTTCGAAGAATCGCGCGAAGCGTCCGCTCGCTCCGCCGTTCTCGCCGCCTTTGTTCCGCGTCGTTCCGGCGCCAATTACATCAACGGAGCCGACGGCGGCGCGTTGCCGGGCGCGACTCTTCCCTGTTTTCACCGTCTTGCGACTGAAATTTACCGGAGAATTCACCAATGAAAGAAGAAAAATCGCCGTTGTTGCAAGCCTTTCAGGCCTTGACTCCGGTTTTGAACGCCGCCGCCCAAAAAGAGTTGAAAGCGCTCGAAGAACTGTTAACGACCTTTCAAGCGTCGTCTCTCGCCGACCTCAAGACGGAACTCCTTAAATTTAAAAAGACGCTTCAAAAAGAACGCCAAAAACTTGCCAAAACGCCGGAAGGTTTCGTCGCGCGAATCGCCGACTTCCTAAACGGCGTCGTTCCCGAAGTCGGCGAACCGGACTCGGTCGAAACGCTCGTCGCCGACTTCGGCAAAGCGTCCGGCCCGCTCGTCAAAGCGGTCGCGAAAAAGTTTGATCTCGCGTTGGTCGATAAAAAGGACGTCGACGCGTTCGAACGTTGGCTCAAAACCGGCGTCAAACCGCCGACCGTCGAAGAGCGGTTGCAAGCGGAAATCGAACCGGAAATTCAAGCGGCCCTTGAACTGCGCGACCAAACCCGCCGCGAACTGACGCCCGAAACGATCGACCAAATAATGCTCGTCGCGGAACGCGTTAAAACGGCGCATAAAGTCCCCGGTCTTACCCTCTTTATGCGCGGCGTCGACGTCGTTCCAACGGCCAAGACGGCGGCGGCTCTTATTAAAGAATTGCGCAACTTTTTAGAGGATTACGCGCTCAACCGCTTTAAAGCGACGCAAATCCGCGAAGCGGGTGAACCTTGAAAATTGCGCCGTTCCCCCCCCCTCCCCATTTTATCCATTTTACTTAACCTCCCGCGTTATGTCCCTATTTTCCCGCGACCGTTTAGAAATTTTCCCCCTTGCCCGCCGCGTCAACAAGCTCGATATTCGCCGCGACGCGATCGACCCGGCGACGTATCCCGTCGAACTGACCGACGAAGCGTTTCGCGACGTCGAAGCGACCGCCGCCGAACTCCGACGCGCTAAAAAACTCGGCGCCGCTCGCGTCCTAACATACGGCGCTCACTCGATTAAGAACGGTCTCGGCCCCGTTCTTTCCCGCTTGGCGGAGGGCGGTTGGCTGACGCACCTAACGACGAACGGCGCCGGCGTCATTCACGACTGGGAGTTCGCGTTCCAAGGCGAATCGGGCGAGGACGTTCGGCGTTACGCGACCGAAGGCCAGTTCGGGATTTGGGAGGAAACCGGACGCTTCATCAACTTAGCGATTATCGTGGGCGCTTACCGGGGCCCCGGGTACGGCGCGTCGGTCGGTCAAACGATTCTCGACGAGGGTTTCGAAATCCCGACCGACGCCGAACTGCGCGACGCGATCGCCGCCGGGTCGAAAATCGCCGACGAAGCCGTCCCGCCCTTCCCCTCCGCCGCGTCGCAAAGCGCCGAGCTTACCCAAATTACCGAAACGCTCGACCGCGCCGCGGCCGCCGCCGACCTGCTTCGCGCCAAACGCCGTTTCGCGCTCCCGGACGGCAAGCTCGAAATCGCGCACCCGTTCCGCGAATACTCGACCGCGTTCCGAACTCGACGCGCCGACGTCCGCTTTACTTGCGGCCCGATGATCGGCTGCGACATCATTTACACGCACCCGGCGAACGACTGCGCGGCGATAGGGCGGGCGGCCCAGCGCGATTTCCTCCTTTACGCCGACTCCGTTTCGAAGCTCGAAGGAGGCGTTTATCTCTCGGTCGGCTCCGCGGTCTTGTCGCCGATGATTTTCGAAAAGTCGCTCGCGATGTCGCGCAACGTCGCCCGCCAAGAGGGGCGTTCGATTACCGACTTCGCAATTCACGTCGTCGACCTCGCCGAGTCGACTTGGGATTGGACGCGCGACGGCGAACCGCCGCAAACCGATCCGGCCTACTATCACCGCTACTGCAAAACGTTCAGCCGAATGGGCGGGCGGATGACGTATTGCGGCGCCGACAACCGTTCTTGGTTCGTCGCGCTCTTGAACGAATTGGAAAAAACGCCGGAATAATCCGTTTTTTCGCTTGAAATTCGCCGCCGTTTGACGTAAAATCGTTGAAAACGCGACGCGTCGAGCGGATTTTTCGCGATTTTTTCGCCGCTCGACGGCAAATTTTAACGTTTTTAACGATTTTACGCAAATTTTCCGACGCCGAAGCGTTCGAAAGAACCGATAAAAACGGCGTCGACGCGCCGACGGGCGAGCGGTTCCCTCCCGCCGTTTCGTCGTCGACGCGCCCATTCATTCCACCCATTTTCGCTATTTTACCGAATAAGGAGGCCGCGATGGCTCTTAATCGTCGTCAATTCTTGAAAACGTCCGCGCTTTCCGCCGCCGCTTTGAGCGTTTCGGGCGTCGCTTCCCCGTATGTCGCCCGCGCTAAAGACGCTTCGTCGAAGCTGAACATCGCCGTCATCGGGATCGGCGGTCGCGGTGCCGGGAACATCAACGAACTTCCGCACGACCTCGTCAATATCGCCGCTCTTTGCGACGTCGACGAAAACACGCTCGCGTCGCAAGGCGCCAAATATAAGGACGCGAAACGTTTTTACGATTATCGAACGATGTTCGACGAAATGAAAGACCTCGACTGCGTTCTCGTCAGCGGCCCCGACCACACGCACGCCGTCCAATCGTTGGCGGCGATGAAGCGCGGCATTCCTTGCTTCTGCGAAAAACCGCTCGCGCACGACGTCGCCGAAATCCGCGCGATGCAAAAGGTTGCGAAGGAAAAGAACCTCGCGACGCAAATGGGGACGGTCATTCACGCGACCGAAAACTATCGCCGCGTCGTCGAGCTGGTTCAAGCGGGCGCGATCGGCGAAACGCAAGAAGTTCACGTTTGGTGCGGCAAAGGTTGGGGCGGTTATCCGGAACCGTCGAAAGAAAAATTCGAAGTTCCGAAACACTTCCACTGGGACGAATGGCTCGGCCCGGCGCAATGGGTCGACTACAATCCGTGCTACGTCCCGGCGCGTTGGCGCGGCTATTGGCCGTTCGGCACCGGCACGTTCGGCGATATGGCCTGCCACCTGATGGACTTGCCGTTCTGGGCGCTCGATCTGCAATATCCGAAGACGATCGAAGCGACGTGCGACACGGAAATCAGCCCGATGTGCTGCCCGCTCGACGTCGAATGCCGTTACGAATTCGAATGGAACGGCAAAACGCTCCCGCTCACTTGGTACGACGGCAAGCGTCGTCCGAAGGTCATCGCCGAAAAGAAACTGGCGAACCTCGGGATGGGCGTTATCTTCGTCGGCGACGAAGGGATTTTGGAAGCGGACTACGGCACGATTCGCCTTTATCCGACCGACAAATACGAAAAATACGAACGTCCGGCGCCGTCGATTCCGAAATCGGCGGGCCATCACCGCGAATGGGTCAACTCGATCATCGACGGCGGCAAATCGACGCCGCTCTGCAACTTCGAGTACGCCGGTCGTCTTTCGGAAGCGGTGCAACTCGGCGCCGTTTCGCTCCGCGCGGGCAAGGTCAAGCTGGAATGGGACGCGAAGGCGATGAAGATCGTCAACAACGCCGACGCGAACAAGTTCCTGCAAACGGAATACCGCGAAGGTTGGGAAGTCTGATTCCGACCTAACGTTTTTCGTTAAATAACTTGCGCAAACGCCGCGTCCCGATTTTTCCCGTCGGTCGACGCGGCGTTTCGCGTTTTCGCCGCGACTTTTTCCAATGTTTCCGCAACGTCGCCGCGGTCGGTAAAAATTTCCGACGCGCCGCGGCGGCCCTTCCTTTTTTACCGTCGGCGTCGATCGCGCCCATTCTTGCCAATGTCCGTTCAAAATCTCTTCGGAAAAATCGCCGGCGCCGCCTTGCAAGCCGTCGGAGGCGCCGCGAACGTCGTCGGAAAAGCCGCGAGCGCGGTCGGTTCCATTTCCAACGCCGTCGGGGAAAAACTCGCGAAAACCAACGTCCCCGACAAGAACGTCGACGCGCCGCCCCGCCTCGACGCACCCGCCGTCTCCAACGTCGAACCGAATCCCAAGCCGAACGTCGAATCGAACGAACCGAGTTTTCTCGAACGCGTCGCGGAGGCGGCGGAAAAGCTGACTCCGTTCGCGAAACCGGACGACGGATTGAGCGACGAAGACCGCGCGTTCCTCGAACTCCTCGACCTCGACGCCCTCGACGACAAAGACGACGAACCGAACGACCAAAAATGCGGCTTTTTCAACGTCGCCCAATTCTTCAAAACGCGTTCCGAAGACGACGCCGACGCCTTGGCCGACCCGGATTACGAAGCGAAAAAAGCGGCCGCCGCCGTTCCGCGCCGCGCCAACTTATTCCGAATTCGCGACCTCTTCATTTTCGATACGTTTTTCACGAAAGCGAAAAAAGTCTACCTTTACAAGTCGATTAAACGCGTCGTTTTGCGGTTGAACGTCCTTATGCCGCCGGCGCCGCTTCCGTTTCGGGTTCTCAATTCCGCGCTCGATCGTTCGCTCACCTGGGAAACATGTTCGATACTTTGGCCGAAACTTTTCGGTTCTTCGCCGAAGCGCGCGGCGAAACAAGGGTTCCTATACGGCGCGATTCTAGGTTTGCCCGCAAACAAAGTTCCGCATTTTCAAATTTGGATCGAAATGAACAACGAAGACGGCGAAACGCTTATAATGACGTGCGACGATAAATGGATATCGAACCTAGCGCTGAAAAAATTCTTAACGGCGGTCGAAAAGAGCGGCGCGCGCCCGGAAATTTGGCGAACCCATTGGTTCACCGGAAAATTGCGCGAACTTCGCCCCCGGAAATTATCCCGCGTTCGCTTTACGCCGTGATTAGCGCA
>JAZQAP010000518.1:0-2892 GCA_045545275.1 Thermoguttaceae bacterium
TGAAAAATAAAAAACGCCGCTTGAAGTTTCGGCTTCGAGCGGCGTTTTTACGTTAAATCGGTCGACGTTCGATTATCGGTTTAAAAATCGAACTCGCCGTTCCAGCGAACGAACGCTTCCATCGCGAAGAACTCCGGAAGCCCGACGCGGTTGTAAGCGTCGGCGGTCGCGAGGTTGCGGTCTTCGGCGCGTTGCCAAAATTCGCGAGCGTCGGAGCCCGGGAAGAGCGCGGCGTCCTTTTGCGACTCGTGTCGGAAGATCGCGGCGCGTTTTTTGTCGGAGTCTTCCGGCGAGAGCGGAACCGCGATCTCGATTTGGTCGAGCGGCCATTCTTGCCAAGCGCCGCGGTAAAGGAGCGTTTCCGGAATATCGCGCCCTTCGGCTTCCATCTCTTTGAGGACGGAGAAAATAACCTGAGCGCAAACGCGGTGCGTGCCGTGCGGGTCGGAGAGGTCTCCGGCGACGTACAGCTGTTCCGGTTGAAGTTCTTCGAGGAGTTCGCGGACGATGCGGCGGTCTTCGTCGGACGGCGGACGCTTTTCGACGGCGCCGGTTTCGTAAAACGGCAGGTTCAGGAAGTGAACGCGGTCTTCCGGGACGCCGCAAACGAGGTCGGCGGCGCGCGCTTCGCTCCAACGGATGAGACGCTTGATGAGGAGAACCTCCGGCGAGTCGACTTCGCCCGGCTTTTTACGGCGCAACGACTCGGCGACCTTTTCTTCGAGGATCGGCGTCATTTGCGAGTCGACGCCGAATTGGCGGTTGATTTCCGTCATCAGGTCGGCGAAGCGGCGCGCGTCGTGGTCGAAAACGGCGATGTTGCCGCTCGTCATATACGCCATATGGAGTTCGTGTCCGTCGTCGACGAGGCGAATCATCGTGCCGCCCATGCTGATGACGTCGTCGTCCGGGTGCGGACTGAACGCGAGAATCTTCTTTTTGCGCGTTCCGGACGGGTGCGGTTCGATCGTTTTCATCATCCAATGGAAGACGCTCGTCGCGGCTTTCGACGCCGGGCCGCGAGCGCGCAGGAGCGAGTGCAGGCCGTGCGCGCGGAAGTCGGCGTCGGTCAGTTTCAGGAGCGACTTGCCCGATTTTTCGCAGAGCCAAAGAACGGCGCGTTTCGTCATATTGTCGTCCCATTCGACCGAGCGCACCGTCCAAGGCGTCGCGACGTCTTGGAGCGCGGCGGCGGCGCTTTTGTCGACGATGAACGAAACGTCCGAATGGTTGCGGAGCCAACCGGCGGGCGTCGCGTCGGAGAGCGGCTCTTCGATCGCGCGGCGAATCACCGACGCTTTGCCGTCGCCGAACGCGAGAACGACGATTTTGCGCGCTTCCATAATCGTGCCGAAACCGATCGTGAGACCGTGCGTCGGAACGTTCGCTTCGCCGAAGAAGGTCGACGCGGCGCTAACGCGGGTTTGCGGTTCGAGCATCGCCAAACGGGTTCGGCTCTTTTTCGACGTGTACGGCTCGTTGAAGCCGATCGCGCCGTTCCCGGCGACGCCGAGGAGAAGAACGTCGATACCGCCCGCCGCCGCGATCTCCTCTTCGTAACGTTTACAGTAAGCGTCGACGTCCGCCGCCGCGACGGTAGAATCGAGGAAACGAACGTTCGCCGGGTCGAGATTGACCTTTTTGACGAAGTTTTCGTTCAGCCAAAGACGCAAACTTTGCAGGCGTTCGCGGTCGAGCCCGAAATATTCGTTGACGGTGAAGACGGAGACGCGCGAAAAATCGAGGCCGTTTTCTTCGTGCAGGCGGACAAGCTCTTGGTAGACGCCGATCGGACTCGAACCGGCGACGAGGCCGAGCGTCGCGCTGCGACCGAGCGAGTTTCGTTCGCGAATGATTCCGGCGATTTGTTGCGCGACGTGGCGGCAGGCGTCGCCGCTCGCGTCGAAGACGTAAGTCGGCGCCTCGACGTTGCGCACCGGAAGCGCGACGCGCGGGGAGGCGGTTAAATTTTGCATCTCGTTTCTCCGTCTTGAAACTTTTGGGTTGGCGCCGCCCGATTTTCTGTTAAAATAGTAAAGTAACGAGAGGCGCGCAAGGGACGTCGGGCGTTCGGCGGCGATTTCGAACCCGTCTAACGGACGGGACGGAGACGCCGAACGAGCGGATAACGTAAAATTTTTCGGTTTTGCGAGAGAAGACGCGTTTTTTTTTGCCGACTAAAGGTAAAATAGCGGTTTTTCGGCGCCCGCCCCCTCAAAAAAATTCGCGCCCTTATTATAATATAATTTTAAGCGTCGGACTAGCCCGATTTTGAAATTTCGTCGCGCGGGGCTTTTGGGGCCTTGTCGAACCGGGGTTCGTCGGTTAAAATAGAGAAACTAAGAGAACTAAATTGGCCCGACGCTTTTCGCCGGGCGACGTTTTATAAGAGAGGAAAACGGAAATGAGCAAACGAACGAGCATTTATCGTTGGGCGACGTGCGGCGCGTTGGGGTTGGCGAGCTGCGTCGGGTTGACCGGTTGCGGCGGCGACGATTATACGCGCTATTCGAATTTGATCGAAGAAGAAACGACCGAGGAAGGCGACGCGTCGGACGCCGCCGCGTTGGCCGCGTTGGAAGCCGAACTCTTGAAGGGCGGGAACGCCGCCGCGATCGCGGGAGGTTTCGCCGCCGGAACGACCGGCGCCGTCCCGACCTTCGCCATTAACGCCGGACCGACGGGCGCCGCCCCGACGTTCGCCTTCGACGCCGCCGGAACGACCGGCGCCGCTCCGACGTTCGGTTTCGCGACCGCCGCGACGACCGGCGACGCTCCGACGTTTAGCTTCGCCTCCGCCGCGACGACCGGCGACGCTCCGGCGTTCGACTTCGGCGCCGCCGCGACGACGGCCGACGCTCCGGCGTTCGATTTCGGCGCCGCTCAAAAAGC
>JAZQAP010000519.1:0-2568 GCA_045545275.1 Thermoguttaceae bacterium
GGAAACGACGAAGCGAATCGCGGCGGAAATTGCGCAAAATAGCGAAACGCGAGCGATTATAACGACGAAAAACGCGGCGATCGCGTCGATTTGGGCGAACCGTCTTTCCGGCGTTCGCGCCGTCGTCGCGGTTTCGTTCGAGCAGGCGGAGCGCGACCTCCAAGCGACGAACGCCAACGTGTTGATCGTCGACCCGAGCGACGTCGGCCCGTTCCCGTTCCGTCGAATCGTCGAGTTCTTCGCGACGCGAACGCCGAAACGCTAAACGGCGGTCAACGCCAAAAAGAACGAAAACGCGAATTAGGTAAAGTAGCGAGTCGAGGCGAAGGAGAGAAAATGCGAGTCGCGCAAGTCGTCGGCAAAGTCGTTTTGAGCCGCGTTCACCCGCTGTTGATCGGTTCGCAGTTTAAAATCGTCGTTCCGTTGACGTTTAACGATTTGGCGACGCCGGATCCGGTCGAAGCGGCGAACGCGACGTTGCAAGCGGAAAAAGAAGCGGGCGTCGACGAAGAAACGGCGGCGACGAACGCGGCGAATCGGCTGTTAAATCCGGAGATTCCGCGAAAATGGGGAAACGAGGTCGTCGCTTACGACGATTGCTCGGCGGCGGTCGGCGAATGGATCGCGTTGAGCGAAGGCGCGGAGGCCGCGGCGGCGTTTCACCCGACGCAAAAACCGGTCGACGCGTTTTGCGGGGCGATTCTCGACGCGCTCGTCGTCGACGCGGAGGTCGTCGCGGCGTTGGCGGCGAAAAAGTAAAGCGTCGGCGCGTTAAAATTCAACGTAAAAAACGGTTGCGCGGGTCGCGGCGACTTTAAAAAAGCGGAAAACGCGAAAAAGTCGATAAAACGGAAGAGAATAAATTTATTTTAGCGGTATAATTTGACTAACGCGAACAACGGGGACGGGCCGCGAGGCCGCGTTCGGGGCGTTTAAAAGCAAAAGGAACCGATATGCTCAATTTGCATCAAGTTAAAGAAGAAATCTGCGACATGGGTCGCCGGTTGTACAACAAAGGTTTCGCGGCGGCGAACGACGGCAACATCAGCTACCGCATCGACGAAAACCGCGTCGTCTGCACGCCGACGCAAATCTGCAAAGGCTTTATGAAACCGGAAGACCTCTGCATCGTCGATATGGACGGAAACCAAATCGCCGGGACGCGCAAACGCACCAGCGAAATCTTCCTTCACCTGACGATTATGAAGGAACGTCCGGAAGTGAAGTCGGTTCTGCACTGCCATCCGCCTTACGCGACCGCGTTCGGCGTCGCGAAAGAAGCGATTCCGCAATGCGTTCTTCCGGAAGTCGACATCTATATGGGCGACGTTCCGATCGCGAAGTACGCTATTCCGGGCGGTCAAGAATTCGCCGACACCATTTTGCCGTTCATTCACAAGTCGGACATTATCGTCTTGGCGAACCACGGCACCGTCAGCTTGGGCCCGACCGTCGAAAAGGCTTACTGGCTGACCGAACTCCTCGACGCGTACTGCCGCATCCTCTTGATTTCCCGCGACTTGGGCAAGACGAGCTACTTCACGCGCGAAGAAGCGGAAGACCTCCTCCAACTCAAAACGAAGTGGGGCATCAACGACCCGCGTATGAAGGTCGAAAACTGCGAACTTTGCGCGAACGATATGTTCCGCGACAGCTGGAAAGAAACCGGCGTCGGGCACCGCGCGTTCGACCCGCCGCGCTTCCGTCGCAACGACGAAGAGCCGTGCGGCTGCGCGTCGAATCCGATTCTCAACAACAACGTCGAACTCGGCAAAGACCCGCAAACCGAAGCGCTCGTTAAGGCGATCGCCGACCGCGTGATGGAAATGATGAACAAACGTTAATCGTTGCAACGTCGACGCGTAAAACGGAAACCGACGGCAAACGCCGGTTTCCGTTTTTTTATGCCGCCGCGGAAAACGGCGAAGCGCGAAAATAAAACGGGCGTTAGAAGAACGACGACGGTTTCAAAAAGAAAGGAAAGCGAAAAAATGACGACGGAACGAAACGAATCGTATCGGCGCGCGCGGTTGCGCAAGACGATGGACGAAGCGCGACTCGACGGTTTTTTGATCGTCGACCCGTTGAACGTTTCGTATTTGACGGGGTTTCGAGGCGACGATTCTTACCTTTGGGTCGGCGATTCCGGCGCGGTTTTGCTTAGCGACACGCGGTTCGAAGAGCAAATCAAAGAGGAAGCGCCCGATCTCGACGCGCTGATTCGACGCAGCGGCGAAACGACGCTCGGACTTCTCGACGGCGCGGTCGCAAACCCGGCGTACTCGTCGCGGCGTCCGAAACGGGTTGGAATCGAGGCCGCGTCGACGACCGTTTCGCTCTTTAATTCGTTGCGCGAGAAATTTCCGGACGTCGAGTTCGTTCCGCGAGCGAACGACGTCGAACGGTTGCGCGAAATCAAGGACGCGTCCGAGATCGCGGCGATTCGAGCGGCGGTCGACGTAACGATCGACGGGTTCCGCGCGCTGAAATCGGCGATTTTGCCGGACGCGACCGAAGTCGATTTGCGCGACGAATTGGAGTATCGGATGCGCAAGGCGGGCGGGGACG
>JAZQAP010000520.1:0-6576 GCA_045545275.1 Thermoguttaceae bacterium
ATTTACCGTCAAAACTTCGGTTTCACCGACGTTATCATCGGCCGCAAACACGCCGACGCGCCGTATAAAGACGGCACGGCGATTTGGGGCGACTTCGACGCGCAAGAAATCTTCGACAACCTGAACGGCGATTTGCAAGAAAAACCGCTCAAAGTCGGTTTCGCGGCTTACTACGAGTCGATCGGTCGCGTCGACCTGATGGAAAATCACGCGGACGAAAAACCGGTCTTCATCTCCGGCAAAGCGGTTCGCGCGACGCTTCAACAAGGCGAACAAGTCGACCCGCGCATCATGCGTCCGTCGACGAGCGCGATCCTCGCCGCCGCGATGAAGCAAAACTAAGCGAAACGAACGCTTAGCCGATAAAAAACCGCCCGACGCTTCTTTCAAGACGCGTCGAGCGACAAAGTTTAACGATAAACACGGTTCCAACGGTTAAAAAGTCGCGTCGCGTTCGACGTCGGCAAAACATTGGAACTGTTTTTGCGTTCTTGACGCGCCGCGCCTTCGGTTTTCGTCGCTTGGCCCGCTCTTCGAAACCGCGCTTTCCCTTTATTCGCTAAAACCGTTTATTTCGTTAAAGTCGGTTCCGCTAAAACCGGTTGCGGAATTTCGGCTCGGGCTTGAACGGCGGGTCGGCGCCCGGCGCCGGTTCGCGCGAGAAAAGAAGCGGCGAATCGGGAAAACGCTCTTGGATTAACTTCGCGGCGGTTATCGCGTCTTCGTTCGTTAAATATTCGCGCAAGTCGAGAAGTCGCGACGCTTCGAACACTTCGCGCAAAATCGAGTTGCCCCGCGTCTCGGGTCGACGCTCGAATTTCAACGCGACCGACTCGACGATCACCCGCATGTCGCGCTTCGTTATTTTCTTTCTCGTCATCGCCCGCTCTCTTTCGCGCTCCTTACTTTCCCTTTTTAATCAAACACCGTTCCTTAACTCCGCCTAAACAACGCAATCTTCCCAATTTACCCCAATTAAAGAAGCCGACGCGCTTTCGCCTCCAAATATTTATTGATCAACGGCGCCGCGGCGTCCTCCGGAAAGACGTCGAGCGTCAACGCTCCGCGCGCTTCAAGCCGACGCAACGTTCTCCGCCGCCAATTAAGAATTTCCGCCGCCGCGCCCGCTCGATAAAACAGCTCGTCCGGCGTCGCGTCCTCGGGTCGGGTCTCTCGCGAGAAAAAACGCTCGATTTCGTCCAAACCGCCGGTCGCTTCGCGGCGCAGCCAACCTAAATCGAACCGCCCGCCCCTTTTTGAAACGTCGCTCGCCGCGTCGTCGACCGCCTCCGCCTCCATTTTTTCCAAGCGACGCGCGTTCTTTTCCCAACGTTCGAAGCGATCGATCGCGTCAAAGAGCGAACGGTCGCGGAAAAACATACACAACGGCAGATGCGCGCCGGTCAACGTCGTCGCGACGCGCTCGATTTGCGCCGCGTTGCGTTCGTCCATCGCGTTCGTCGCCAACACTACCAACGACCTTTTCGACGACTTCGACGCTAAATAAGCGAACGCCCGGTCGTACCGCGACTCGACCCGTTCCGGAAAAACGTCGTAAAGCCCGCAAATCAACGCGTTCATTTGCGACGCGCCGCCGCGAGGCGCGATATAACGCTTCGTTTCGTTTGAAAAGACAAGGCACCCGACTTCGTCCCCTTGTTTCAGCGCGAGATACGCCAGCGCCAGCGTCGAATTCAGCGCGGCGTCGAAAAAAGAAACGCCGCTCGACCGGTTCGCCGTCATTCGCCCGGCGTCGATCGCCAAGATAATTCGTTGGTTTCTCGACGCTTGGAAAACGCGCGTCGTCAACTTATTTCGCTTCGCGGTCGCCTTCCAATCGATAAATTTATATTGATCGCCCTCCTCGTAATCGCGGAGCCGCTCAAATTCGTCGTTTTGCCCGACCGTTCGCGTTCGTCGGAGCCCGAGAAGCGTTTGCGAACCGGCGCGACCGAGCGTTTCAAAACTCGCCAAACGCCGCAGATTCGGGTAAGCGCGAACCGACGTTTCGCAAGGAAGGCGCAAATATTTGCTCCAAAACCCGCAACGCCCGACTAAACGCAACGCGACAAACTCCAGCGAATATTCGCCGCGCCGATTCCAACGCAGACGATAACGCAACGTTTCCTTTTGCCCGACCGGAATCGTTCGCATTCCAAAGCGCGCTCCGTCCTCAAGCGGTTCGGCGTCCTCGTCGAGTTCGAAAATCGCCTCGTCCTTTTTTCGGGGAGCCAACGCGTCGCCGTCGGGATGCGAATCGTCGACAATTTCAACGGAAACGGCGCGTTTGGAACGATTTTCAATCGTCAACTCGACGTCGCTCGGCGTTCCCACCGACGCGGTCGGCTCCGCTTGACGCGTCGCTCGCAAACCGCGTCCCGCCCAAGCGACCGTCGCCCAATCGAAGGCTAAAATCGCCGCGACAAGCAAATCGAACGCCGCGACCAAACGTCCGCCGACGCCAAGAGCGCTCCCCGTTCCCTCGCCGTTCGCCGCGAGCGTCGCAAAAAAAATAAGCGACGCGACCGTCGGAAACGCGACCGCCGTCAACGCGCGTCGAGTCGGATAGGTCCGAAAGAACAACGCCGCCGCCGTCGGAAGCGCGATCGCCGTCGGAAACGCTAAATATCCCCAAAATTCGAAAATGCCCGCGCTCATTTTTCCCCCGTTCGACTTTCGCTCCGACGCCGCGCCTTATCCGTCCGTTTCAACGCCTTCCTTATATTATAAAGAAGAAGAAAGGAAAATCGCGTCCTTTTCAAAAAAATTTTTCCTTTTTCCTCGAATTTCTTCCTAGCGCAAGAAATAAAAAACGCGGCGCGACAAAAATCGCGACGCGTTTCAAAAATCGCGCGTTCCGTTCGAAAAATCAAACGTTCGACGCGTTATACGCTCCGATTAGAGAGCGGCTTTCGCCAATTCGACGACTTTGTCGAACGCGACCGGGTCGGCGACCGCCATATCGGCGAGCATTTTACGGTCGAGAACGATGTTGGCCTTTTTCAGACCGCTGATGAATTGGCTGTAACGGAGTCCGCGCATACGGACGGCGGCGTTGATACGGACGATCCACAGGGAGCGGAAGTCTCGTTTGCGAACGCGACGGTCGCGAGTCGCGAACACGTCCGCGCGCAAGACGGTTTCCTTCACGGTGCGCAGCAATTTGCCGCGACCGCCGCGAAAGCCCTTCGCTCGTTTAAAAAGTCGTTTCTTCGCTCGACGACGCGCCGCGCCTTTACTAACTCTCATCTCTCAATATTCCTTAAATGCAAAGTTTTGGTCGAAACCAAGAATCCGACGAACTTAAAGTTCGCCGCAAGCTCGCGTTTGGAATCGACGTTGAACGAAAATCAGGTCCCAAGCGCGCCGGTCGAAGCGACTCGAACCGCTCGGCGTTTCCCACCCGTTTTCAGAAACCGGCGTTTTCCTTCGATCGCGACGTCGAGAAAAAACCGGAAAAACGTTCGACGCGAAACGTACCGCGCCGACGACGTTCGATCAATAACCGCCTTTGCCGAGCGCTTTGATCAAACGTTTTTCTTCGCACGTAGCGACCGGATCCGTGCCGCGGAGGTTGCGGACGCGTTTGCTGGTCATGCGCCAAGCCAAGTGGCTCGTACCGCTGTGACGGTGTTTGACTTTTCCGTTGGCGGTAACGCGAAAACGCTTGGCCACGCCTTTGTGAGTCTTCATTTTAGGCATTTTGAAGCCCTTTCCTCTCGTTACAAGTTTGCTGTTGGGGTCGGAAAACGCGACGAAACCGCCGAGCGACGCGTTAACGTTCGTTCGCGGCAGGACGCGTTTTTTCGCCGACGTCCCGAACGGTTCGAACCGGACGGCGCTTTTCGCTCGATTTCGCGTCTTTTTCGACGCGACGCGGCAAAACGCCGTTTTCGATTTCGCACGGTTCGGGATAACGTCATATTATACGTTTCGACGCGTCGAACGCAAGGGGGCGTTTAGGCGTCGAACGCAAATTTTCTTGAAAAACTTTCGTTTCCAACGCTTTTTCCGTTTATAGCGGTTTTATATCGCCCAATAAAGCGAAAAAAAGTGCAGAATACTTCCGGCCAAGACGAAAAGATGCCAAATCGAGTGCGCCCAACGCACCCGTTTCATCACGAAAAATCCGCAACCGACGGTGTACGCGATCCCGCCCCAAAGGAGCAGACGCCAAGAAATCAACGGTATCGATTCGTAAAGTTGTCGCGCGACCAAGACGACGAACCATCCCATCGATAAATAAAGTATCGTCGAAAAGCGTTGCGCGCGGCGCTCGTACACCGCGAACGCGACGATTCCGATCGCCGCCAAGGCCCAAATCGTCCCGAAAAGCCACCAGCCTTCCCAACCGTACATTGGGCCTAGACAGAATCCCGTGTACGTTCCGGCGATCAACAAGTGAATCGCCGAATGGTCGAGAATCGCGAAAACCCGCTTCGCCCGCGGCCTCGCTAGGGAATGATAGAGCGTCGACGCCATATATAGCGTTACGAGCGACGCGCCGAAAATCGAATACCCGACGACGTATCCGGCGGTCGCGCCCTCCGGAGCCCGAGTCGCGGCCCGAACGACGAGCAACGCCAACGCCGCCAACGACAAACACGCGCCGATCCCGTGCGTAACCGCGTTCGCGATCTCCTCGCCCAACGTGTAAAGAGGCCGCGCGCCAAGTTGTTTCGCGCCGAAATTTTCCGCGTTCATTTTACGCAAATCCTCCATTTTAGCCAACTTTCCCAATCCAACGTCGCCGAGTCCCCTCTCGCCGCGTCGCGCGCGTCGCGGATTCGCTGAAACGAAAGAACGCCGCCGTTATTTTACGTCGAACCTTGTTTTTGACAAGGCCGCGACGCTTGCAAACGCCGACGAATTTCCAAAATTCGTCCGCGATTTTCGCGTTTTCGCGCCAAGCGTTCCCTCGCCGTCTTCCGCTTTTCGCCGCGAAAGTCATTATTACCGTCGTTTGACCCACCGTCTTCGCAGAGCGTCTTTTACGCGTTAAAATCGTCAAATCCGTCGCGTTCGCCGCGTTCGTTTTTTACCGACGAGAAAAAGATCCTAAATCGCTCCAAGAAAAAGCGCCGACTTCGCCCATTTTACTCGTTAAAGTCTATTCGAGGCGCCGTTAATAAGGAAGAATCGTCAAGAACAAGAAATAAAAAACCCGTTCGTAAAGAACGGGTTTCAGCGGAGGACACGGGGCTCGAACCCGCAACCCCTTACGGGGCACCTCATTTCCAATGAGGCCGCTAACCATTCGCTTATCCTCCAAGCGGGCTACTTATGCGGTTATTATAATTGAAATTTCAGTTTAATCAAGAGCTAAAATTTAAAAATATTTATTTTTTTTCGTCGATTCTCACGAAACAAACTCGGCGTTTATTTTATTCCCTAATATTTCTCTTTCGCGCTTTCGCCGTTTTGCTCGGTTTACCTATTTATCCATTCCAACGTCCGCCCTCCTCGGAACGTCAAAAAAATTGCAAAATTCCTCTTTACTTAGGTCGCAAAAACGGTTACTCTAACGCGAGTTTACGCGTCGGAACGTTTGGCGACGCCGTTTCCCAACGCGTCGAGCGTCCGCGGTCGGACGTTTGCCTTAATTTTCCTCGACAAACCGCCCGACTCGGCGTTTGTCGTCTCGCAACTTTCCTCAAACTCAACGCGCTGCGCGCGTCCTCGCGAAAATCGGCGTCGCGTTAAATTATCGTCGACGATAATCAAGGAGATGAAAGAGAAATGAAAAAATTTGACGTTATTTTGTCGAGCGCGTTTCTTTTCGCCGCCGCGACGGGCGACGTCGGTTCGTTCGCGTTCGGGCAAGGGTTCGGCGATTACGCCGCGCCGACGACTCGTCAAACCGTTCCTCCCCAAGCGCCGCTTCCAGTTCAATCGTCTCCGACGCCGCAAACTCGTCCCCTTGCCGCGACGGCCCAACCTTCGCAAAATCGCCAGGTCGCCGCGACGGCCCAACCTTCGCAAACTCGCCCGGTCGCCGCGACGGCCCAACCTCCGCAAACTCGCCCGAACGCCGCGACGGCTCCGGCGACGCCCAACGCCGCGTCCGCTTATTCCGCTCAAAACGTCGCGCAACCGGTTCGGGTCGCCCAAGCGCCCGCCGCGCAACCCGCCGCGACGCCATCGTCCGCGCGTCCCGCCGCCGGAACGCCGGTCGCCAACGCGTTCGTTCCTCCGCCGGCGCATTACAAACTGTCCGAAAACGACAAACTGAAACTCGACGAATTCTTAACCCATTGGGAGAATTTTGGCAAAGGAATCAAACAAGTTTCCTGCGACGTTCACATGATGGAGTTCGACGGCGGCGTCCTTCAACAAGATTCGAAAAAGCCGATCGCGCACACTTGGGGACTCTTCCGTTTTAAGGCGCCAAATCAACTTCTTTACCATATTAAGGGCGAATTTTCCTACGCGAACGTCGACGCCGGCGGCGAAGCGTCCTGGAAAGAAGGTCAAAACGAATTGAAAATCGTTCTCGACGGAAAATCGTTGACCCAATACGATTACGAAAACAAGAAAGCCGTCGTTTACCCCCTTGCCGAAGACGAGCAAAACCTC
>JAZQAP010000521.1:0-3307 GCA_045545275.1 Thermoguttaceae bacterium
TTCGCGAACGCAAGCCGGACTTTCAACCGACCGACGACGCCGGACTCGTCGAAGCGCTCGGCGCCGAAGTCGCGATCGTCCCGGGCGCGCGGACGAATATCAAAATCACCTCGAACGACGACTTGGCGATCGCCGAAAAATTCCTCGAAATCGTCGCTCGACGCGACGCGAAACCGAAAGGGTTTTTCTGAACTCGAATACGGTCGACGCGGGAAAAACGGCGACCGACGCAAAATTTGCCGTCGCGGGGAACGTCGGCGGCGAAAATCGGCGTTCGTCGCTAAAATTTCCGGAACGCGAAAAAAAAAACAAAACGGTCGACGCGGGGAACGTCGACCGTTTTTAACGTTAAAATAGAAAAGATGGGAAAACGCGGCGGGGCGGCGTCGGCGGCGAAACGCTAAGCGCCGCGGCGGTTGCCGTACCACTCGAGCTGCATTCGCGGGCAGTATCGGTAGCCGCGCGGGCCTGCGTAGGCGGCGATCCACTCCGCTTTTTCTCGCATCGTCGCGACGTCGATCGCCATCGGCATCAGGAGAACGCGATCCGCGCGGACGTCGCCGAGACGTTCGAGATACTCTTCGATTTCAACGAGGTCTTCCGGTTCGTCGACGACAAATTTTAGCTGATACGGGTAACGGTCGATCAGCCGCCGAACGACTTCCGGACGGTTGCGGTTCGTTTCGTGAAGACGAATCGCCGAGTCGAGCGCGCCGTGCGGCGTCGAATTCGACAATTTCGGACTGATCGACATCAGGTGGCAGACGACCGGAAGATCGATCGTGCCCGCCGTTTCGATCGTAATGGTAAGTTCGCGTTCCGCCAACGCTTGCGTTAAGGGAATTAGTTCCGAATACATCATCGGCTCGCCGCCGGTCAAGACGACGTGTCGACAGTTGTAAAGAAGAACGCGCCCGACGATTTCCTCGACCGAAAGATCCTCCCCCTCTTCGCGCTGCCAAGAAGCGTAAGTCGTGTCGCAAAAAGAACAACGGAGATTGCACCCGGTCGTTCGCACGAACGACGAGAGGACGCCGGTCCAAAGGCCTTCGCCTTGTTTCGATTGGAAAATTTCGACGACGCGCATGGATAGAATCGGAGGAAAAGCGGGAATGGAAAAGGAAAAATGACGACGAAATTTTAGCTCGGGAACGTTTTTTTTGAAACGTTGATTTTAGGCGTTTTTGTACGCCGGGTCGTCGACGCCGTAAACGCCGCGAAAACGATCCGCCGGGTATTTTTCGGCGTTTTTGCGCATTTTCGCCGCGAACGCCGACGCGAAATCGACGCCGAGTTTGTCGCAAAGGTTCAACAGGTAACTCGCGACGTCGGCGATCTCTTCCGCGACCGCGTTCAACGCTTCCGGATCGTCTTTAACCGCGAACGACTCTTCCGGCGTCGACCATTGGAAACGCTCCAACAGCTCCGCCGCTTCGATCGCGACCGACGCCGCCAAATTCTTCGGCGTGTGAAAACGGCCCCAATCGCGCTCTTCGGCGAAACGAACGACGAGGCTTTTCAGGTCGGCGACGGTCGTTGTTTCGTCGGAAAATTCGGTATTGTCGGAAAAATCGGACGGCGCGTTCATCGGGCGAAGTCGACGGCGGGTAAGGCGGGCGGCGAAGGTTAACAACGGCGGAACGCGTCGACGGGAAAGGTCGACGCGTTTCGGCGAAGAAAAAATAAACGCCGACGGCGAAACGAGTTGCGTCGCGCCGTCGGAGGGGGATCACTCGGCGGCTTGCGCTTCTTCCCAGTCTTGACGCGCCAAACCGGCGGCGCCGACGTAACCGGCGTCGTTCCCCATCACCGCGTAATCGATGCGGAGGCGTTCGGCCAAGTGGAGGAAGATGCGGGAACGCGTTTCTTGCTCGATCGTTTCGAGGAAGATGCGCCCGGTCGCGGTCGTTTTGCCGCCGAACGTCATCGCGCCGCCGATGAGAATGCAACTCGGGTCGATCGTGTGAATCAGCGCGATCATCCCGTGCGACAGGTAGCGCGCCGTTTCTTTGACGATGCGAAGAGCGACTTCGTCGCCGGCTTCCGCTTCTTCGAAGACCATTTTCGGAATCTCGTCGTCCCGTTTGCGAGCGCGAACGCGTTCGGTCAGCGACGTTTTAAATTCCGCTTCGACGTATTCGATCGTGCGGTTGGCGACGCCGGTCGCGCTGGCGTAGGCTTCCAAGTGGCCGCGTTGACCGCATTTGCACCAACGCGCGTTTTCCGACGTGTCGATCAGGTTGTGGCCCGCTTCGCCGCCGTGGCTATGCGCGCCGTTCCATACGTGGCCGTTCAGGACGATCCCGCAACCGACGCCGGTGCCGAGCGTCAACAAAATGAGACCTTCTTCGCCTTGACCGGCGCCGACCCAATATTCGGCGAACGCGGCGGCGGGGCCGTCGTGCGCGAACGTAACCGGGAGGCCGACGTTTTCGGCGAGGCGGTCGCGAATCGGGAAGAAGTTCCAACCCGGGAGGTTCGACGGGCGAACGAGCGAGCCGGACGGAATGTCCATCGTGCCGGGGGAACCGAGCCCGACTCGGGCGACGTCGGCGGGAGTCAAACCGGCTTTTTCGATCGCTTGCAGAATCGCGTCGGCCATTCGTTTCGTCGCGTCTTCCGGGCCGCGTTCGACGAGCGTCGGGGTCGTCACGTAGGAAAGCGTTTTCCCGGCGTCGTCCAAAACGCCGACTTTGATGTTCGTGCCGCCGAGGTCGACGCCGACGAAGTTCGGTTTTTTCAGGTTCGCAGAATTGGCCATTTGAGCGTTCGTTTCGTTGGGTTGCGGAAAAATCGTTCGAGGAAACCGCGTTCTCGAGCGAATCGTATTTTTATAATTTCGGTAAAAAACAAGGCGCGGAGAAGAAATTTTGACAAAAAAAAACGGCGCGACTTGAAGTCGGCGCGAAAATTTCCTTCCGAGCGGCGGCAAAAAACGCGCGGTTTTGTCGAATTTGCCGATCTTAGCGACAATTCGACGGCGCAAATTACCGTCGTTTCTTATTATAACCGAAATTGTCGTCGTTGGGAAGGGGCAAACAGTTTGAACGCGATTTTTCTTTTTGCGTTTTTTTCGTCGAAGGGGCGGTTTATACCGTTTGGTCGCTTGCGGCGCGGCGTTTTTCGCGTACAATGAATGGAAAAGCGGGGCGGGGCGTCGTCTTTAACGAGCAAAGGAACGGATGTTGGAACGGGGAGCGGAAACGGAGACGAACGGAAGACGGTCGGCGTTTCGACGCGTCGTCGAGACGGCGTTCGAGCTGGTTTATCCGCGTTCGTGTTGGATTTGCGACGAGCGAATCGTCGG
>JAZQAP010000522.1:0-6202 GCA_045545275.1 Thermoguttaceae bacterium
GCTGCTGTTCGGCGAACGCCCGCTCTTTTGGTAAAGGTCGCTCGAGCCGGAAAAACGGGTCGCGAAGGAGCCGAGCGCCCAGTCGTCGCCGCGCCAAAAACGGCGGACGTCGTCGCGGAACCGCCCGTTCCACTCGGCCCAACGCTGCGCGTGGGAGCCGAACTCGCCGACTTGATAGGCGCCCGCCGCGTCCCAAGCCTCGGCGATGATTTTCGTCCCGGCGAGACAGGGGTCTTCGGCGATCGTCTCCAAAATCGGCGCGTTGCCGACGAGTCGCCCGAAGCCGTCCCGGCTCAAAATCGCCGCCAAGTCGAGGCGGAAAGCGGCGATATGGTAATTGGACACCCAAGAGCGGAGACAGTTGAAAATCAAATCGCGCGTCCAGGGATGATTTCCGTTGACGGTATTTCCGCACCCGCTGTAATTCAGGTAGTAGCCTTCGTCGTTTAAGAGGTAATAATTTCGATTTTCGAAACCTTTAAACGAAAACGTTTCGCCGCGTTCGTTCCCCTCGGCGGTGTGATTGAAGACGACGTCGAGGAAAACTTCGATACCGGCGCGGTGAAATTCGCGAACCGTCTCTTTAAATTCGCGAACTTGGGCGCCCGGCTCGTCGCTCCAAGCGTAACCGCGGTGCGGCGCGAAGAAAGCGATCGGGTCGTATCCCCAATAGTTGCGACGCTCGGTCGGTTCGCCGTTCGGGTTGTTGCGCGGGAACTCGTGAATCGGCATCAACTCGACCGCGGTAACGCCGAGCGATTTCAGGTAAGGGATTTTTTCGATCAGGCCGAGGAACGTGCCCGGTTTCGAAACGCCGCTCGTTTCCGACTGCGTGAAACCGCGGACGTGCAGCTCGTAAATCACTTCGTCGGCGAGGTCGCGACGAATGCGCGGCGCGTCTTCCCAATCGAAATAATCGTCGACGACGACGCACTTCGGCGGACGCGCCGGGTCGTTTTTGTCGTCTTTCGGGAGAAAATCGCCGGCGAGCGCCTTCGCGTAAGGGTCGATCAAGCGCGCTCGACCGTCGAAGCAAAGACCGCGTTTCGGGTCGTAAGGGCCGTCGACCTGAAAGTGGTAAAGCGCGCCCGCGCCGAGGCCGGGAACGAAGACGGTCCAAACGTCGCCCCAACGGTTGACGTCCGCGTCGAACGGAACGACGATCGACGGTTCGCGGTCGTCCGGGGAGTCGTAAAGGAGGAGACGGGCGCCGGTCGCCGAACGGCTGACGAAGGAAAAGACGACGCCGTCGTCGCGGAGCGTCGCTCCGTAAGGCGTCGCGAAACGGGCGTCGGCGGTCGCGCGGTGAATCATCGGCAAAACTCCTTAAAAACTGTCGAGCGGAAAGTTGGGAACGTCGGAATTATCGAACGGAAAACGCGAGTCGTTCGAAGGTCGGGCCGGTTGGACGGCGAGCGATAATCGAGCGGGCGCCGATTCTCGTTAAAAGTCGGGGCTCGTTAAAATTGGAAAAAACGGGAAAATCCGGCGTCGCGAACGCGGAGCCGACCGAATTTCGCGACCGGCGAAAACGCGCCGCTTGTTTCTTGACGCGTTCGGCGCTAAAATAACTAACGAGACCCGACGGGGCGGCGTTCGCGCCGATACGCGACCGACTTCGATTCGCGAATTGTACTTTTCATCGACTCGGCGTTTAATAATCTTGAAATTTTACCGAATTTTCGGTTTATTTTGCCGGAGGACGCGTCGAAACGGACGGTGAAATCGGCGTCGCGCGGCGGCGTCGACGAGCTCGCGCCGTCGGTCGACGTTCTTCGCCGTCGAACGTTTTGTCGTTATATTAATATAAGGCGGCGAATTTTCGTCGAGCGAACGTCGAAATTGGAAAAGTCCCGACGCGACGCGGCGGAAAACGGATAAAATAAGCGAAACGGTTAAAGCTGAAAAAAATAAAGAAAATGAAGAGGAATAAGAGGGGAAAACGACGATGAAAACGGATAAAACGGAGCGGACGAACGCGCCGACGAGCGAAAAAAGACGGACGCCGTCGGCGGAAGCGGCGACGTCGGTCGTTGTTTTTCTCGCGCTTTGGTTTTTTTGGGGCGTTCGATACGGCGATTTTCTTTTCGCGGTTCAGGAAAACTCTCTTTTCTTGTTCCGTTGGGACTTTTTCGCGAATTGGCAAGAGGCGCCGGGCGGTCTTCTCTTTTACTTAACGGCGTTCTTTATCCAATTTTGCTATTTTCCGCTTCTCGGCGGGGCGATTTTTGCGGCGTTTGGGACGCTTTTGCAGATTTTGACGGCGAAAGCGGTCGGGTTGCGCGGCGTCGGATACGCGTTTTCGCTGATTCCGACCTGCTTGCTGGCGATTTCCGCGACTTGGAACGGATATTGCGTTTATATTCCGTTCAATAATTCGCTGATTTTTTCCGGTTATTTGGGCGCGTCGTTGGCGTTGATCGCTCTTTTAGCGTTTCGACGGACGACGTCGCCGCGTCGGCGGACGGCGTTTGCGCTCGCCGTCGTCGCGTTGGGGTATCCGGGATTCGGATGTTGGGCGCCGTTCGCCGGTTTGCTTTGCGCGCTCGACGAACTGGAGCGTTGGAACGCGCCGATTTTGCCGAAAAAACGGAAGGACGGCGCCCCGCTCGCGACGCCGACCGCCGCCGAAATCGACGCGGAACGCAAGGCGCGACGCCGACGAATTGTCGCGCTTTTCTTAGGAACGGCGATTATTCCATTAGCGCTTTATTTTTGCTATTTGAAGCCGGATTTGAAATTGCGCAACGTTTTTATTCAAGGGTTGATCGAAGACGTTCGATACGACAAAAAAGGGATTGTCGGAGCGTTTGTTTACGGAGCCGCCGCCTTGTCCGTCCTTTTTTACCCGACGGCGCGCTGGGCGACGCTTTTCAACGAATATCGTCGTCGCCGAGTTTCGAAAACGTCGGTTAAAGCGGTTAAGACGGCGCAAAAACGGAGCGCCGAGCTCGAAAACGACGCCGTCGACGAACGCGAAGTCGCGCGGCGGGCGAGAAGCGCGCAAGTTCGGCTTCTCGCGTCGACGGCGCTTTTGATCGGCTTGGCGACCGTCGCGCTTTCTTATCGAACGGCGAACTTTTTCGCGATTTTGGCGGCGACTCGCGCGGCGACCGACGGCGACTGGGCGCGCGTTCTCGAAACGGAGTCGCGACTTGCGAAACCGAACGAGGAAATCGTCGCGCTCCGCAATTTGGCGCTCTTCGAGACCGGCGCTTTGGCGGAAAAAGCGTTTGAGCGCCCGGTCGCCGGGGTCGCGACTTACGACGTAACGCAAGCCAATTTCGACGCGATGCGGAACGGAAGTTTTGTCGCAAAAATTAAATATAAGATTTTTTTAACTAAATTGTCGACGGAATTGTTCGCGCCGAGAGCGTTAAGCGAATTGATGTTCGCGCATTACGGCGCGACGAACACCGGCGCTCGCGTCGCGACCGACAATTTTGTCGCGAGCGAAGGACGGTCGATTTCATTTTATAAAACGTTGGCGATTTGCGCGATCGTTAACGGCGAAGACAAGGTCGCGCGGCGATATTTGAACGTGTTGGCGGAGACGCTTTATTATCGCGACTGGGCGAAGGCGCGCTTGGCGTTTCTCGACGCTCCGGAATTTCGCGACAACTTGCGTTATTTTGGAAACGACGCGGCGTATTTAGCGTCGGCGAAAGAGCGTTTCGAAGCGGCGCCCCTTCGAGCGTCGAGTCTTGAGGAAGCCGCCGAGCGTTGGAACGTCGCGCCGGAAGCGGTCGCCGTCGTCGCCGAAAAGGTAAAAAAAGCGCGCCGTTTGCGTCCGCGTAAAAACGAAGCGACGTTGAGCGAGTACCCGAATTTGACCTTTTTGCTCGGCGTTTTTAAGGACGAATTCGACGTCGCCGCGCCGGAAATGCAAGAGGCGATGCTCGTCGCCGCGCTTTTCCAAAAGGACGGCGAATATTTCTTGAAACACGTCGAAAAATATCTCGCGTCGCGCCCGGACGGCAAGGCCCCGAAAGCGATCGAAGAGGGGTACGCCGCTTGGCGTTTATCGAAATTTGGCGACGACTGGGCGACCGCCGAGGGGTGCAAGTACCAATTTTCGCCGTTGACGACCGCCGGTCTGAACGAGTTCGCGGAGTTTCTCGAGGTCGTGAAGACGCCCGCGATGACGGAAGCGCAAGTGGCGATTCGCGAACATTGCGCCGGTTTTTATTGGGGATATCTCGCCGACGATTCGGTTTTTGCCGGAGGAAACATGCGATAAAATAGTAAAAACGGCGAGAATTTAGGAAGAAATTGAACCGGCTTTGAGGAATGAAAAGCGGGAATTAAAATATGAAAGAAACGCAAAACGATAAAAGTCTGGAAAATGAAAATCCGGAACAAACGGCGAGCGCCGTCGACGGAAACGCCGAAGGGAACCGCGAGGCGGGGAAGGGAACGCGTCGTCGAAACGCGTTCCTTAGCGCGGCGATTTTAGCCGTCGTCGCGTTGGGCGTCGGACGCTGGGCGTTGGGAACGCCTAGTCTGCCAAAAAACTACGAAGACGTCGGCAAACTTCCCGTAATTTACCCGGATTATGTCGGGACGACCTTGCCGCCGAACGTCGCGCCGCTGAATTTTCGCGTTGAAGAAGAGGGCGAGCGTTATATAACGAGCGTTTATTCGAAAAACGGCGCTAAAATTGTCGTCGAAGGGAAGGACGCGCGGTTTCCGCTCAAAAAATGGCGCAAACTTTTAGAAACGAATATTGGGGAAACGCTCGTTTTTGACGTATATGTGCGGAAAGACGGCGAGTGGAGTCGTTATCAAAGCGTCGAAAATACGATCGCGCCCGACCGCGTCGACCCGTATCTCGCTTATCGGTTGATCGAGCCCGGATACGAGTTTGGACATAGAATTTCGTTGTGGCAGCGAAATATTGAAACGTTTGAGGAAAACGACTTCTTTAACAACCGCGCGCACGCCGTTTCGCCTTGCGTAAATTGTCATTCTTTTCAAAATCGAGAAACGGAACGATTTTTGTTTCACTATCGCCGTCTTAACGAGCCGGGCAAAGGAGGAACGATCGTCGTCGAAGACGGCAAAGCGCGGAAAGTTTCGGCGAAATTGGAGGAGGCCGGGATTTCGTGTTCGTACCCGGCGTGGCGACCGACGGGGGATCTAGTCGCGTTTTCGACGAATCAGACGCGCCAAATTTTCCATTTAACGTCGACGCAAAAGATCGAGGTTTTCGATTTAATGTCGGATTTGGCGATTTACGACGCGAAAAAAAACGAGTTGCGACGCTTAACCGCGACGAACGACGTCTTTGAAACGTTTCCGAGTTGGAGTCCGGACGGTTCCGCGCTTTACTACTGCTCGGCCAAATTAGAGCCGAAAGCGGCGGAGAGCGACGTGAAAGGCCGCGAAAACGAGCTTCCGAAACGAATCGACGAATTCCATTACAATATAATGCGGATGAGTTTCGACGAAAAAACGGAAACGTTTGGCGCGCCGGAAACGGTGATCGACGCGGCGGCTCGAGAACGTTCCGCCTCCCATCCGCGGATTTCTCCGGACGGCAAATATCTCGTTTGGACCGAAGCGGCGAGCGGAACCTTTCCGATTTGGCGACCGGAAGCCGACCTTTTTATTAAAAATTTGGCGACCGGCGAAGAGCGCGTTTGGACGGAAGCTAACGGAGAAAATTCGGACAGCTATCACTCGTGGAGTTCAAACGGTCGCTGGATGGCCTTTGCTTCGCGGCGCGAAGACGGGCTGTATACTCGCGTTTATTTTACCCATGTCGACGCCGACGGTCGGGCGACGAAGCCGTTTGTTTTACCGCAAAAAGACCCGACGCGGAACCGACGACACTTCAAATCGTACAACGTGCCGGAATTGATAACGGAACCGATTCGGATCGACATAAAAACGTTGACGGACGCCGCCGCAGGCGAGACGATTCCGACAAAAAACGTAAAATAGCGTTCTAAACGAGCGGTCGAGAAAGAAATTTTTCGCCCGCTTTTTTAATAATAATGAAGGTTTGGCTAAAATAGGAGATGAAATAGAGGAACTGGATAAGAAAAAGACGCGAGAATAGACGCGACGAGAAACTTTTTCCGAAAATTTTCGAAAAAGCCCCTTGCGGTTCTTGTTTCTTGGGGTATATTCTTACCTGTCGCCGGCAATGAGCCTGACGACGACAAACGCCGACCGCTTTCGAGCGGAAAGTCAAAAG
>JAZQAP010000523.1:0-6050 GCA_045545275.1 Thermoguttaceae bacterium
AAAAATGAACGATGACGCCCGACGACCGTCCGCGCGCGCTTCCGGTCGACTCCTTCTTTTTACTTATCGACCAAAACGCCGCTCCGGTTAAACGATTTTAACGAACAAAACTCTTTTTCCGTTTCGCCGGGTTTTGCGCGAAAAACCGTCGACGCGAAACCCGAGGAAAATGGTCGCGACGCTTGTTTTTTCGATTCGCTTCCGTTATAATCGAACAATCGTCGCCCGACGCGGCGCGGTTTCGGCGCCGTTTTCGACCGAAAATTCAATCAACGCGCTTTCGAAAGAAAAACAAGATGAAAATCAAAAAATTTGGTATCGTCGGTTGCGGGATGATCGCGACCTTTCACGCCCGCGCCATTCGCGAAATCGGCGGCGAACTCGTCGCTTGTTGCGACCGTCTTCCGCTGTCCGCCGAACGCCTCGCGAAGGAGTTCGGGTGCAAACCTTATTCCGACTTAAAAGCGTTCCTCGCCGACCCCGACGTCGAAATCGTTACGATCGGCACCCCGAGCGGCGCGCACCTCGACCCGGCGGTCGCCGCCGCGAAAGCCGGCAAGCACGTTATCGTCGAAAAACCGCTCGAAATCACCCCGGAACGTTGCGACGAAATCATCGACGCTTGCGACAAAGCCGGCGTCGTTCTCTCGGCGATCTTCCCGAGCCGCTTCCATCCCTCGAGTATATTAATGAAAAAAGCGGTCGAAGCGGGCCGATTCGGCAAGCAAACGCTCGGCGACGCTATCGTGAAGTGGTACCGCACCCAACAATACTACGACAGCGGCGTTTGGCGCGGCACTTGGAAACTCGACGGCGGCGGCGCGCTGATGAACCAAGCGATTCACAGCGTCGACCTCC
Organism: Thermoguttaceae bacterium; assembly: GCA_045545275.1. Lineage (GTDB taxonomy): Bacteria > Planctomycetota > Planctomycetia > Pirellulales > Thermoguttaceae > RUG369. The sequence goes on from JAZQAP010000523.1 coordinate 859, forward strand.
TTCTTTGGCTGATGGGCGACGTCGCGGAAGTTTCCGCGTTGACCGGTCTCGTCGCGCACGAAAACATCGAAGTCGAAGACGTCGCGGTCGCGTCGTTGCGCTTCAAAAGCGGCGCGCTCGGCTTGCTCGAAGCGACGACGGCGGCTTACCCGGGCTACCTGAAGCGCATCGAACTGCACGGCGACAAGGGTTCCGCGGTCATCGAAGAGGAAGACGTCGTCAAGTGGGACTTCGCCGAGTCGCGCCCGGAAGACGCGGAGATTCGCGAGTCGATGACGAACCGCCTGTCCGGAGGAGGCGGCGCCGCCGACCCGGCCGCGATCGGGCATCACGCGCACGCCAAGCAATTCGCCGACGTTCTCGACGCGATCGAAAACGGTCGAACGCCGAAAATCGACGGTCGCGAAGGCCGCCGCAGCGTCGAAGTCATCTGCGCCGTTTACGAAGCCGCTCGCAAGGGCGCGACGGTAAAACTCGGCTAACCGCTTTCAACGCAACGGGAATCGCGACGATTCCCGTTTTTTTTCGGAAAATTTTGAAATTTTTGCGAAAACGCTTGTTTTTTGTTTTCTCGCCCGTTAAAATTACTTTCAAGTTTATTCCCGCGCCCAACGTCGAAAAATATTCGAAAGCGCGGTTTCCCAACGACCTATCGTTTCAACATTTGTTTTTAGTTTCTTCTTGTTTACGAAAGGGCTTATTATGACGCGTCGCAACCTGTTAAACTGGGGGGGGGGGCAATCCTTACCGTTTAGGTTTCACTCTTGTCGAACTCCTCGTCGTCATCGCGATCATCGGTATTTTGATCGGTCTTCTTCTCCCGGCGGTGCAAGCGGCCCGCGAAGCCGCGCGTCGAATGCAATGCACGAACAACTTCAAGCAGTGTATGCTCGGAATGCACAACTACGTCGACGCGCACGGAAAATTCCCGGTCGCGTCTTTCACCGGCTCCGGACGGGCGCACGAAACGACCTGGGCGCGCTGCTTGCTTCCGTTCATCGAACAAACGACGCTCTACGACGGCATTCCGACCAAAGCCGGAAACGCCGGTTGGGGCGCCAACGACTCCTATTTCTGCAAAAAACGCGTTACGACGTACTGCTGCCCGAGCGACTCTTGGCAGATGTACAAAGACAACGCGAACGGTTGGTGCCAACATAATTACGTCGTTTGCGTCGGCAAAACCGGCACGTCGCAATGGAGTTCGTCCGGCGACGCGACCGTTATTAACGGTTGGCGCGAATGGGTAACTTACGGCGACCGCGTCGTTCAGTATAAAGAGGCGATTTTCCGTTGCGGCAGCTACCAGGGCCAAGGCTACCGTTGTCAACCGATGGCGGCGATCACCGACGGAACGTCGAACACGATGGCGATGTCGGAAATCATCCAAGTCAGCAAATCGCAAGACATTAACGGCAAAGCGACCGCCGACGAACGCGGCAACCTTTGGTATCCTTGGGGTTGCGCTTACTCCGCGTTCTTCACGCCGAACACGCAAGAAATGGACTACCTCGGCTGCATTCCGACCCGCGCCGCGAACGCTATTTTCGCGCCGGCGACCGACAAAACGCTCGACGCGGCGATCATTATCTCGGCGCGCAGTCGACACTCCGGCGGCGTCAACGTCGCGATGGCCGACGGTTCCGTTCGTTTCGTCAGCGATACGATCAACCTCGACGTTTGGGCGGCCGCCAGCACGGCCAAGGGCGGCGAAACGGAAACGTTCTAATCGGTCGATTCGACGTTTTAACGCTTTAACCGCCGTCGCCGCGACGTCGGCGAACGCTTTTTTCGGCGTTTTTCGCTTCCCGCTTTTCGGCGACGGCGCTAATTTAGGAGCAACGATTAATGAAAATTCGCGTTTTATTCCAAATCGCGTTCGCGTTTCTTTGTCTCGCCGCGCTCGGTTGCGACGCGGGCGTCGACGGACGTTACCCGATTTCCGGCACCGTTCAATTCGGCGGCGAACCGTTGGCGAACGGGCAAATTTCCTTCCAACCGACCGGAGGCGGAACCGCGCTTTCGAGTTCGGCGGCGCAGGTGATCAAGGGCAAATTTGAAATTCCCGCGTCGAAAGGCCTCGTTCCGGGCGAATATTCCGTCGTTTTGATCGCGGAAGAGCCGTCCGGGCAAAAGTTGCAAGGGAGCGACGGCGAAGGAGGGACGTTCGAATACGACGAAATGGTCTCGTATGTTCCGGAAGATTGGGGGCGCCTTTCGAAACAAAAGGTAACGATCGAACCGAAGAAAAACGTTTTCGACTTCGACGTTCCTCGCGCCGACGCGCCGGTCGCGGAACCGGAGGCGACCGGTCGTCCGGGCGGCGGCGCCTGACGCGATTTCCGGCGACGTTTTCCTTCGCCGTCCCGCGTTAACGCCAAAACGCCGCGTCGAGCCTTAAAACTCGACGCGGCGTTTTTACGCAATCTCGCTATTTTCGCCGTTTTGTCATTTCCTTTCTTTCTTTCGCTTTGCCCGCATTTTCCTCTCCGCTTTCCCCGTTTAACTAATTCGCCCGAACGACCGGGAGCGCGTTCCAGTCGGTCGTGTACGACGGCGAAACGAAGCGGGCGTTCGGCGTCCAGCGCGGTTTGATTCCGTCCGACGCGAAAAAAACGGCGTTTTTCCCGAACGCGACGTTCGCCTTGTCGGGCGCTTCGCAGAGCCGCCGGTCGCGTTCCCTTCGTTCGGCGGGTCGTTCCGGGTCGGGCTCGAACAGAAACCGCCGGGACGCCGCGACGCTTTCGTCGAGCGTTTCGAGCGCGACGACGCCCGCTTTCCGCCAAGCGAGATTCGGGTCGAAAAGGGTTCGCGTCAACCTAAGCGCCGCCGACAAGAACTCCGGCGTCGAGTTCGTCGGTCGCGCGAAATTAACGGCGAGTCCGACGTTGCGCCGCGGAGCGTTCGGGTCGCGCCCGCTCGTCGACATATAGACGTAAACCCCGGAAGCGACGATCTTTCGAGCGCGCATCTTCGCCGCCGCCGTCGACGCGAAACTCGAAACGGCCTCCTCCATTTCGGCGAGCGTTTCGACGGTCGAACCGAACGAACGAGAAATTTGGAGCGATTTTTGCGCCTCCGGACGCGTTTTCGAGTCGAACGTCCGTTCGCCGCGGAGTTCGCGAACCGTTTTTTCTTGAACGATCGAAAAATTTTTCCGCATATAAATCGGGTCGACGCGCGCCAAATCGAACGCCGTTCGGAGCCCGAGCCGCCAAAACGCCGGGAGCAACCGCCGTCCGACGCCCCAAACGTCGCCGACCGGAAGCCGCTTCAACTCTCGTTCCCGCTCTTCCGGGTCGAAAAGGAGCGCGAACTTCCGCCCGGTCGCGGCGCCGTCTCGTTTCGCGATTCGACTCGCCGCCTTCGCCAACGTCCGGGTCGGGCCGAGTCCGAGCGAAACCGGGATTCCCGTCCAACGCCGAACCGTTTCGACGATTTCCGCCGCCGTCCGCTCGATTTCCCGCCGCGTCGCCGTCGAAAGCCGCTCGTCCGAAACGCAAAACTCCCGCCAATCGACGCCGCCGTTCTTGCCGATTCTTTCCAACTCGCCCAAACCGCCGCCGCTAACGTTGTCTAAACCGCGCAAACCTCCTAAATCGCCGCCGTTTTCCTCCGCCGTTCCCTCTTCTTTTCCGTCGTCGTCGACGCGCAACCGCCCCGACGCGTCGCAAAACCGCCCGGTCAAGTCGAGAAACGCTTCGTCGATCGAGTAAACGTCGACGTTCGGCGTCCAGCGGCCCAACGTCTCGACGACGCGGCGGCTCAAATCGCCGTAAAGCGCGAAATTTCCGGAGCGAACGACGACGCCGGCGGTTCGCGCCAACTCGCGAATCTGAAAAAGCGGCGCCCCCATCGCGATTCCGAGCGCCTTCGCTTCCGGCGACCGCGCGACGACGCAACCGTCGTTGTTCGACAAAACGACGACCGGTCGGTTCGCCCAATCGGGCCGAAAAACCTTTTCGCAAGACGCGAAAAAGCTGTCGCAGTCCAAAAGTCCGATAATTTTCATCGCCGCGCCTCGCCGTTTTCAAACGTTTTCAAGTTTCCGGCGTCATCGTCGATTTTTGTCGCGACGCCGTCCGCAAAACGAGCCGCCGAGTTTGCGCTCGACGCCCCGTTCGCCCATTTTCCCCAATTTCTTCAAACGCGCTTCCAGCGTTTAAACCGCCGAATTTGCGCGCGTCGCCGTTCTTACCTCAACGCTTTCAGACGCTCAAACCGCCCAGTTTTAACCTTCGCTCGCCAACCGACGCAACGACTCCGGCGCGACGAACCGAGCGCCCGCGCCCGCCCAACGCTCCGCCGCCGCCAAAATTCGCCGCAATCCGAACGCCGCCGCCCAATAAAAAATCCCCCCTTTTTCCGGCGGAAATCCGAGCGCGAGAACGAGCCCGGCGTCCGCTTCGCGGAACGTTTCGACGACGCCCTCCTCGACGAGCCGCGCGCTTTCGAACAAAATCGCCGTCGCGACGCGCAACGCAAGTTCTTCGTCCGACGCGGTTTGCGCTCCGACGTCGACCGACTCCGCGCCGGTCGCGAACGTTTCTCCGGCGCGAAGTTCGGCGAGCGTTTCGGCGTCGAAATCGAGCGTCGCGTCGTCGGCCCAACTCGTCCCGCTTTCGAACCGATAAAAGCCGCGCCGCGTCTTGCGTCCGAGCCGTTCGCGCCGCGTCAATTCCGGCAAAATCGGCGAACTCGTCGTCCGCTCCGGAAACGCCTTCAAAAACGTCCAACCGGCGTGCAGCGACACGTCGAGCCCAATTTCGTCCATTATTCGAAGCGGCCCCGCTTCAAACCCGAAACGTCGGCAAACCGCCTCGACGCGCTCCGCCGGAACGCCTTCGTCGAGAAGCGCAAGTCCTTCGTTCAAATAAGGTTGCAACATCCGATTAACCAAAAAACCGGGCCCGTCGCCGACGATAATCGGCGTCTTGAAAATTGCCGCGCCGAGCGCCGCCGCCTCCGCGACCGTTCCCGGAGCGGTAAAAGCGCCGCGCATTACCTCGACGAGCGACCGACGGCAAACCGGATGAAAGAAGAAAAAACCGCAAAGGGGTTCGCGATTGAGGTGCGGGTTCTCGCTCGCCGCGGGGAGCGCCGCCGCCAAATCGGAAACGCAAATCGACGACGTGTTCGACGTCAACAAAATCGGCGCGGTCGCGGTCATCGACAACGTCTTGTAAAACTTC
>JAZQAP010000524.1:0-2674 GCA_045545275.1 Thermoguttaceae bacterium
CGCGGAACGAAGCGGCGTCCGACGCGGGAAGACGGCGTCGTCGGTTCGCCGGGCGACGATTTTGGGCGGCGACGTCGTCGGTCGGGACTCGGCGGTCGGGTCGAGCGTTTGACCGACGAAATCGGTCGAACCGCGTTCGACGATCGTTATCGAGAAACCGCGCCTCGTCGTTCGGGAGAATTGACGGCGCGTCGCGAGAATCGAGGGAATAGAAACGACGATGAAAAATTGGACGAAAACGACCGTCGGGGCTCTTTGCGCTCGGGTTTGTTCGGGAGGAACGCCGAAGTCCTCGAATCCGGAATTTTACGCGGCGACCGAGGGAATCCCTTGGCTGAACACGAAGGAAATCGATTTTAATCGCGTTCGTTCGACCGAAAAACATATTACCGAAGCGGGATTTAACGCTTCCGCCGCAAAATGGGTCGACGTAAACTCCGTTATCGTCGCGATGTACGGCGCGACGGCCGGCAAATGTTGCATTAATAAAATTCCTTTAACGACGAATCAAGCGTGTTGTAATTTGACGGCAAATCCGGAAGTTTGCGACTATCGCTTTTTATATTTTTACTTATGCGATAAATATCGCGAGTTGGCGGCGTTGGCCAACGGCGGAGCGCAACAAAATTTAAACGCGCAAATCGTCAAGAACTTTGAAATCGATTTGCCTCCGTTGGAGACGCAGCGTAAAATCGCGGAGATTCTCTCCGCGTTGGACGATAAAATCGAACTCAACCGCCGAATCAACGAGAATTTAGAAGAACAAGCCGCCGCGATTTTTAAGGCTTGGTTCGTCGACGCGCCCGAGGCGAGAGCTTGGAAAAAGGGAACGTTCGCGGACTTAATCGAAAAAATCGTTAGCGGCGATTGGGGGAAAGAAACGCCTTCCGGAAACAACGTCGAAATGGTTTACTGCATTCGCGGAACCGATATTCCGGAAGCGCGCGTCGGAAATAAAGGGAAAATGCCGACGCGTTACATCCTTCCTAAAAATTATGCGGCGAAACAACTTACGGACGGCGATATTGTCGTCGAAATTTCGGGAGGAAGTCCGACGCAATCGACGGGACGCGCCGCCGTTATATCCTCCGCGTTACTTAACCGTTACGATAAAGGAATGGTTTGCACTAATTTTTGTAAAGCCTTGAAACCGGCGCCCGGTTATAGTATGTTTACGTACTATTATTGGCGGTATCTTTATGCAAACAACGTCTTTTTTGCTTACGAGAACGGCACGACGGGAATTAAAAACTTAGATATAACAGGGTTTATAGAAACGGAACCGATCGTCGTCGCGCCTCGAGGAGCGGTCGCGCGGTTCGAAGCTCTTTGTCGGGACTATTTGGCGACGATTTGCGCCAACGGATTGAAAAACGAAAAGCTCGCCGCCGTTCGCGACGCGTTGCTTCCGCGGCTGACGTCCGGCGAAATCGACGTTTCGAACGTTGCGCTTTGAATCGCGACGAAGAAAGTCGCGGCGAGCGAACGACAAGAAACGCGAAAACGACGGGCCCGCGAAAAGCGGTTGCCCGTCGTTTTTTTATTGCGTTAGGCGCCGAAAGCGGTTAAACGCGATCACTCTTCCGAGGTCAGGTCGAAGTTGAACGTGTTCGAACCCTTGACGACCGTCGCGGTCAAACCGGACGTTTCGCCGTTCAGGTAGCGGCTCGGAACGCGTTGAATTTCTTCCATTTCCGGAACTTCTTCGCCGTCGTCGTTCGTCGTCATATTCCCGGTTTCCACTTCGTCGACGCAGTCGATCGTAACGACGTAATCGCCCGGGGTCGTGCCGGCGTCGGCGGCGCCGAGGAGCGTTTGCAGTTTGTATTCGCCGGCTTCGTTCGTGCGACCGACGCTTTGTTGCGCGCCGGAAGCCTTGTCGACCGGAGTAAAGTAAACGGTCGCGTTCGGGAGCGGTTCGCCGTCGAGCGTAACGACGCCGGTAACGCCTTCCGTCTTGATCGCGCCGCCGCCGCAAGCCGGGATCGTCGCCAAAAGACCGATGAGCGCGAAGAACAACAGGAATTTATTTTTCATAACGGGTTCCTATTTCAAACGTTGCGTCGCCGCGTCGCGCCGACTTCATCGAGCCGACGCCGAACGCGAAAACGAGGAAAGTGAAAGGGGGAAAGGGAAAAACGACGCGTCCGACGCAAACGGACGAACGCGCCGCGTTAAGTTTTGCGATTAGAGCGATTCGGTTTCGCCTTTGTTCGGAGTCGCCATCGCGCCCCAAACGCCGTGCCACGATTTGCCGGTCCACTTGTTGTCTTGACCTTCGGTGTTGGGGGCGCCGCCCATAATTTCGGTGATGTTGCCGCAGTCGACCGTTTCGCTAACGAAGCGGACCGAACCGTCGACCATTCCGACGTTGACGCCGCCGCTGTGGTTCGACGACGCCGGAAGAATCGTCGCTTGGTAGTCGCCCGCTTCGCGACCGCAGGTCGGGGAGTTCGGCGGAAGAATCGTGTTGAACGACGCGAAGAGCGGTTGGCAGTCGTTCCAACGTTGGCCGCGGTAGTTGCCGGCGATGGAAACGTCGGCGTTAAATTCGCCGCCGTCGGCGCGCAAGTTAATGCAGGCTTGCGGGTTGAAACCGGCGACTTCGCAGGTGTTGTGCCCGGTGCCGCCGCCGAAGACGTCGCTGCGGTTCGTGGCGTAGTTGCCCTTAACT
>JAZQAP010000525.1:0-3361 GCA_045545275.1 Thermoguttaceae bacterium
CGAAACGCGCCGGGTTCCAACGTCAGAAACGTCAAAACCGGCAAAGTCGCCGCCGTCTAAAGGGCTCGACGCGCTCGGCGAATCGTCTTTCCGAAGACCGGCTTCCGTTCGAAACGCTCCGGCTCGGCGGAAGAGCCCGGCCCCTCGACCGGCTTCGAATACGCTTCGAAACCGGGCAGCTCCATCCGTTCGAGCAAGCGGTCGATGCGGATTTCGATGCGCGTCAACTCGGCGCCCTCGGCGGCGGTAACCAACGTGAACGCGACGCCTTCGCGCCCCATTCGCCCGGCTCGCCCGACGCGGTGAACGTAATCGTCGCAGTATTGCGGAACGTCGTAATTGACGATGTGCGAAACGCTCGACACGTCGATGCCGCGCCCAACGACGTCCGTCGCGACGAGAATTTTCGTCTTTTCTTGACGGAAGTTCGACATAATGCGGTCGCGCTTCGTTTGCGCCAAGTCGCCGTGAATCGCGTCGACGCCCGGGAAACGCGCTTCCAAACGGCGACCGATCATATCGACGCAACGCTTCGTCCGGCAGAAAACGATCGCTTGGCGCGGCTGCTGCAGTTCGAGCAACTTAACAAGCGCGTCGAACTTGCGGCCTTGGTCGACCGTCAAGTAAAATTGCTCGATCGTGTCGGCGGAAACGTTCTTTTGGCTGAAGTCGTGCGATTCCGGGTCGCGCATGTACGCCTTGGCCAACCGAACGACCGGCGGAGCGAGGGTCGCGCTGAAGAGGAGCGTTTGCCGCGAACTCGGCGTCATTCGCAAAATTCGCTCGACGTCCGGGCGGAACCCGACGTCCAGCATGCGGTCGGCTTCGTCGAGAACGACCCAACGCGCTTTCCCGAGCGAGAGCGCGCCGCGGTTCGCCAAGTCGATGATTCGGCCCGGCGTCCCGACGAGAATATCGCAGCCGCGCCGCAATTTTTCGACCTGCGACGCGATCGGTTTCCCGCCGTAACAGGCGACGACCTTCAAATCGCGGAACTGCGCCAAGCGGTTCGTTTCGTCGCGCACCTGAACGGCCAGCTCGCGAGTCGGCAACACGACCAACGCCAACGGCGACGGAATCCGCGCGTCGACCGGCTCGCACTCGTCGACGAACTCGACGATCGGGATCATAAACGCGGCGGTCTTCCCGGTGCCGGTTTTCGCCTGCCCCATCAAGTCGACGCCCGCTTGAATGCGCGGAATCGTCCCGGCTTGAATCGGCGTCGGCTCGGCGTACCCCATTTGGGCGAGCGCGCGGAGCGTCGGCTTCGTCAACGTCAATTCGCCGAAGCGTTCGAGCCCTTTCGACGCGGCTTTTTTCTCGCAGTTCGGACATTTTTTCGCCGAAGCGGCGGGCCCGCCGTCGTCGCCGTCTTCCGCCGACTCGCCGTCGCGACGTCGTTTCTTCGAACGACGTTTTTTCGAGCGCGACTCCGATTCGGCGGCGCCGTCGGCGAAACCGGCGCCTTCGACAAAACCGACGCTTCCGTCAAACTCGCTCGACGCGTCTTCGTCCGCGCCTTCCGGCGTCGCGACGCCGCGACCGCTCAACCGCGACGTCGACGCCGTTTCGAATACCGATTCGTTTTCGGTTCTTTCCCGTATTCGCGCCGATTTTTTTTTTGCCGCGACTTCGTCGGACCAATCCTCGAAGTCGTCGGGCGTTTCTCGGCGTTTTTTCGGGCGCTCGGAGCTCGGTCGCGCGACCGGCGTTTCGTCGTCCTCGTCGGCGGCGAGGCGTTCCCAAAACGCGATCGGGTCGTAATCGTCGTCGGAATCGTCAAAATCGTTCCAATCGGGCGCCGCGCTCTTCCGTTTCGTCGGTTTTGGCTCGTCGACCGCTTCGTCGCGACGGGCGCGCTTTTCAAGTTTCTCCGATTTTTCGCGTTTTTCCGGTTTTTCAGAACATTCGACTTTTTCCATCCGCTCCGTTTTTTCCGGTCGCCGCGATTTCTTCGCCGGTTTCTCGTCGCGTTCGTCGGCGGCGGTTTCGGCTTCGAACGTCGGTTCGTCGACGAAAATTTCTTCGAGCGTTCGGGCCGGCCGGCGTTCGCGCGACGCCGCGGCACGTTCTTCCGGAGCGGCTCCGGTCGCCGCTTTGAGCGTCGCTTCGAGGAGCGCGGCCAACTCTTCCGCTTGCGAAGTCGTCCCGTCGAGTTCGAGCGTCCGCCCGTTTTCTTCGAGGAATTTCGTCGCCTTTTGTTTCAGCCAACGCATTTTCTTCGGCGAAACGGTCGCGCCGTCGCCGTTTTCAAGACGCGCCGGACGTTCGTCGACGTCGGCGTCGGACGAAACGGCGCCGGTCGTAATCGCTTCCTTAATTTTCGACAGGAAGGAGCGTTTTTCGCGTTTTTCGCTCTTTTCCTTCTTTTCGTTTTTTTCCGATTTCTCGCATTTTTCCCGCTTTTCGCGTTCGTCGCGACGGGCGGCCTTGCGCGCTTCCCGTTCGACCGCTTCTCGTTCTTGCGCTTCGTCGTCGGCGACCGGTTTCGGCGCGCGTTTTTGGCGAACCGTCCGTTCTTTTTTCGTCGCCAACTCTTCGACCAACGCCTCGTCGTCGCGAGTCAAACGGGTGCGTCCGTAACTCGGCGTCGCGAACGCGTCCAGTTCGCCGTCCTCGACGTCGGCGACAAAATCGGCGTAATCTTCGAGACGCGGCTCCGGTCGCGCTTTCTTTTTCGGCGCGCCGTAAAGGTCGTCGGACGGAGAAACGTACATCGTCCCAACTTCCTTTTCGCGTCGACGCGGCGGCTTGGCGCTCCCTCGGCGTTTCGACGAAGACGAGGCCGAAGTCGACGTCGGAACGATCAAATCCTCCTGCGCTTGGTCGTCGACCGAGTCCCATTGAAATCGCGAAATGAACGACTTGCCGTTCGGACGGCGACGCGCTCCCTTATTTTTCCCTTGCGAATCGTTTTTGCTCAAAACATTCTTCCTTTGTCGCGAAAATTCGCTTTTCAGCCGAAACATCGGAAACGCGGTCGCGGCGAGCGACTCGGCGACGCGCCTTCGACGACGCGTTTCGGCGTTCGTTATTTGTTCTTCGCCCGCGTTTTCGGCGAGCGTTTTTGTTATCGTTCCTTAAACGGCGTTCAAAGCGCGTTATTTTATTTTCAACCGCTTTTTCAAGCGTCTACCGTCAAACGAGCGCTTTTTTGAACGCGGCGATTCGAGCGTCGACGTCGGCGCGGGTCGCCTTTTGGAAACTCTCCATCGAGAACCCCTCGACGTTCAGGCTGGCGACGACGGTCGCGCTAAGCATCGCTTTTTTAATACTTTCCGGCGAAAGATCGTCCGATTCGGCGAGACTCCCCATCAGCGCCCCGGCGAACGAGTCCCCGGCGCCGGTCGGGTCGACGACT
>JAZQAP010000526.1:0-2536 GCA_045545275.1 Thermoguttaceae bacterium
AGCCGAAAAAGCGAAGAAAAAAGAGGAAAAAACGATGCTTCTGTTTTTGACGGGAATCGTTCTATTGGTCGTCGGTTACTTGACTTACGGCCGTTTTGTCGAAAAAGTTTTGGGACCGGACGACCGCGTTACTCCGGCGATCAAGCAGGCGGACGGCGTCGATTACGTCGTTTTGCCGCACTGGAAAAATATGCTGATTCAGCTGCTGAACATCGCGGGCGTCGGGCCGGTAATCGGCGTGATCGCGGGGATTAAGTTCGGCGCGATCGTCTTTCTGCTGATTCCGATCGGGAACATTATCGGCGGCGCGACGCACGACTTTATCGCCGGGATGGCGTCGTTGCGCAACCGGGGCGCGAACCTGCCTTATTTCATTAAGTTGACGCTTGGCGCCGTTTATTACCGCGCGTTCTCCGCTTTTACCGTCTTTCTGCTCGCGTTGGTCGTCGCCGTTTTCATCAACGTTCCGGCGAATCTGATCGATAAAACGTTTCTGCCGGACATTCCGTTCTTTTGGGGCGCGGTCGGGGCGATTTTCCTCTATTATGTTGTCGCGACGATGTTTCCGGTCGACAAGATTATCGGCAAACTTTATCCGATTTTCGGCGGCGTTCTGCTTGTCGGGAGCGGCGCGCTTTTGGTCGCGTTGTTGATTCGCGGCTTCGGCGACCCGTCGATTCTGCAAGAGTCGGAGGCGTTTAAGGCGGGCAAACTGACGCAACCGATTATCCCGTGTCTCTTTGTAACGATCGCCTGCGGGATTTTGTCCGGGTTTCACGCGACGCAATCGCCGATTATCGCCCGCACGATGAAGACGGAACGCCAAGCGCGCTCGTCGTTTTACGGGATGATGGTTCTCGAAGGCGTGATCGCGATGGTTTGGGCCGGCGCCGCGCTCGCGATTTACAACAAGGTTCCGGCGCTCTTAACGGAGAATCCAAACCTCGTGTTGGCAAAGATTACCGAAGATTTTCTCGGCTCTTGGCTCGGGAAAACGACGGTCGTCGCGGTCGTCGTGCTGGCGATCACCTCCGGAGACACCGCGATGCGGAGCATGCGCCTAACGCTCGCGGAAATGATGAAAATCGACCAAAAACCGATTTCGAAACGGTTGGCGATTTGCGCGCCGATTATCGCGGCGATTTGCGCCCTTCTTTGGTGGTCGAACCAAAACGCGGCGTCGTTCGGCAAACTTTGGAACTACTTCGCTTGGGGAAACCAAGTCCTTGCGGCGTCGACCCTTGCGGCGGGCGCGGCTTGGCTTTACGGCTTGAAGAAACAAGGCTGGATCGCGGCGGTTCCGGGCGCCTTTATGACGTTCGTCGTCGTTAGTTACATCTTGTGGACGTCGACGGCGCACGGCGGCCCGACCGGCTTCGGGTTGGAGCTTCCGGTCGCGTACGCGTTGGCGGCGGTTGTAACGCTCGTCTTTATCGGTTGGAGCGTTTGGCGCGGGTTGCGTTTCGCGAAGGACGGAAACGTCGAGCTGGAAGCGCCGAAATACGACTTTTCGAACGTCGAAAAGTTGGAAGACGTCGCGTCGCAAGAAACTGTCGCGGAGAAATGACTCGGCGCGCAACGTTAAGCGGCGCAAGCGTTTGCGTCGCGGTTTTGGCGCTCGTCGCGTCGGTCGCAAGCGTCGTCGGGAACGAACTCGACGGCGTTCGCGCCGACGCGGCGACGCGTTTTCTTGACGGCGGCGAGGTTGGCGACAAGGACGGCGGCGAGAAGAGCGTCGACGCGTCGGGCGGCGTTTCGGACGCGAATAACGACGCGACGTCGCCGACGGAACCGATTCGAATCGAGAACTTTACGAGCGGCGAAGCGGTTTCGTATTCGGTCGCGCTTTTACGGGGAACGGCGCCGGGCGTCGAGCGGGGGACGGTCGTCGTCGAGAATTTGTCGTCGTCGCGACCGACTCGGGTAACGCGGGCGCCGGTCGTCGCGGGCCGTTTCAAGGTTCTCGTCGAGTTGGTTCCCGGCGAAAACCGGTTGACGCCGGCGGTCGGCGAGTCGCGTATCGACTTTTTTTTGACGCGGCGCCCCGACGACAATCCGCGTTTCGTTCGGCTGATTTACTTCGTCGACTCAAGCGGCGCCGAAACGTTCGCGACGCCCGAATTTTGGACGAGCGCCCAAACTCAAACGGCGGAAAATAAGAACGTTGAGAGAAATGAAGCGGTTTTAACGGGCGGTTCCGAAACGGCGGGCGCGGCGGAAATTGGGCGAGTTGCGCAAAATGGAACGGTCGCGCCGAATGAAGCGGTTAAAACGGTTGAGACGGTCGCGCCGGGCGAATCGGCGGCGAAAAGCGCGCAAAACGCCGAAAAAACGTCGAATAATTTTCGAGCGAAAATCGGAACCGCCGCGCTCCTTTGGCAGACGGCGACCGCCGAACGGTTGAACGACGCCGGATCCGGGCGCCGAACTTTTTCGCTCGAACTCGACGAGGCGGACGACCCGGTCGTTTGGGTCTTGCGCGGCGAAAAAACGGCGGCCGAATACGCGGCGCTTTCCGAAACGGAGCGATTTCGGG
>JAZQAP010000527.1:0-1572 GCA_045545275.1 Thermoguttaceae bacterium
CGCAACCTTCTATTCGGAGCTGACTTACGAAGACGCGATTCGCCAAAACCTCCGCGTGATGGACTCCGAAGCGTTCGCGAAGTGCGCCGAACACAATATGCCGATTATGGTCTTCAACTTCCGCGAACCGGACAACTTCAAAAAAGCCGTCCAAGGCGAACACGTCGGCACCATCGTCCGCTCCGCGAAAAACTAGTTCGGCGCTTTTCCCTTCCCTTGGTAAAAAGCGAAAAGTAAAAACGGAAACGGCGACCGTCAAAAACGCCGCCGTTTTCCTAAATTAATGCAAAAAACGCGCTCGAGCCGAAACTCGAACGCGTTTTTTTACGACTCGGCGGTCTTAACGCCGGCTTTTTTGCAACGACAATCAAGCGATCGGCTCGCCCTTGACGTTATCCCACTTCGACGAGGTCGCCCGCACTTTCGCGACGACGTCGACGAACGCTTCGAGCGCGGCGTCGACTTCCGCGTCGGTCGTGTAACGGCTGAGGCTGAACCGGAAATTCCCCTGCAACGCGCCCTCCGGCACCTTCATCGCCGACAGAACGTGCGACGGTTCGAGCGAGCCCGACGTGCAGGCCGACCCGCTCGAAACGCAGACGCCGGCTTCCGACATAAGCATCAAAATCGCCTCGCCCTCCGCTCCGTAAACCGCGACGTTCAACGTGTTCGGCGTGCGCGGCGCGTCCTTGCCGTTGACGACGACCCAAGGAATCCGCGCTTCGATCTCCGCCTGAAGCCGGTCGCGCATTCGCTCCATTCGAGCCGCGGTCGCTTCGCGGTCTTCCGCTTCGAGGTCGAGCGCTTTGGCAAGCCCGATAATATAGGGAACGTTTTCCGTCCCGGCGCGCCGTCCTCGTTCTTGGTGCCCGCCGATCAGGAACCGCTCGACCGGCGTTCCGCGTCGGACGTAAAGCGCGCCGATTCCCTTCGGAGCGTGAATTTTGTGCCCGCTAAACGAGAGCATATCGACGTTTGCGAACGCGCCGTTCGGTTCGTCGGAGACGGCCGTTCGACTCAAATTGATCGGCAGTTTCGTAACGGATTGCGTCGCGTCGCAGTGGAAGACGATTTTTTCGTCGGTTTGTTTCGCCAACCGCGCCAACTTTTCGATCGGGAAAATAACGCCGGTTTCGTTGTTCGCGTGCATCATCGAGACGACCGCCGTTTCGCCGGGCCGCAGAGCGCGGACGTACTCGCGCAAATCGATTCGCCCTTGCGCGTCGACGCCGACGTAATCGACTTCCGCCCCTTCGCGTTCGAGTTGACGGCAAACCTCTAAAACGGCCGGATGCTCGACTTTCGTCGTGATAACGCGGTTCCGTTTCGGGTCGACGCGCCGCGCCGCCTTCCAAGCGCCGACGATGGCGGCGTTGTTGCTTTCGGAAGCGCAGGACGTGAAAATAATCTCGTCCGGATACGCCGCGCCGAGCCGCCGAGCGACGGTCGCCCGGGCTTCGTCGAGTTTGCGCGCCAACGCTTCGGCCGGAGCGTACATCGAGCTGGGATTCCAATACTCCGCTTCGAAGTAGGGGCGCATTGCGTCGAGGACTTCCGGCGCGATCGCGGTCG
>JAZQAP010000528.1:0-4727 GCA_045545275.1 Thermoguttaceae bacterium
ACGTCCCAACCTTCGACGAAATCGCCCGTGTTGGAGAAGCCTTCGCCGCCGAGACCGGAGAGCGACAGGGTGAAGCCCGCGACCGGTTGTTCGCCGCCGTACAGGAACGCCGAACCGTCTTCGCGGTAGAAGCCGAGATCCGGAGCGGCGACCGTTTGGAATTCGAGCGCGCCCATGTCGACCGAGTAAATCGTTCCGTCTTTTTCAACGCCGATAATTCGGTCGGCGCCGGACGCGTCGGCGGTCAACGCGGAACCGTCGGTCGCCGTCGCCAAGGCGTTCGAACCGGAGTTGAGCGCCGGGGAAACGGCGGTCGGGCGACCTTCGGCGTCGAGGGCCGGGTCGACCGGTTTTTCGGTCGTTCCGTAGAACGAACGGGTTCCGGCGTCGAAGTCGAGCGTTCCGTCGCCGCAGTCGTCCGCGACGCCGATCAAGCTCGCGTAAACGGTCGCGGTCGCGGAGCCGACGAGCGCGAGGTCGGTCGCGCTTTCGGTCGCTTCGTTCGTCGCGACGATCGAGTTCTTCAGGGTCAGCGCGGCGTCGGCGACGTAAATCGCGCCGCCTTGTTCCGCGACGTTGGCGATCAACGTCGATTGCGTCGCTTCGATCGAGGCGTTCGGGCCCCAAGCGTAGAGCGCGCCGCCGAGCGTTCCGATATTTTCGGTAAAGATCGAGTTCGAGGCTTTCAGCGAAACGTTCGTCGCGACCGCGCCGCCGTATTGCGCTTTGTTGCCCTTGAAGACGCTCGAATCGACCGTCGCGGTTCCGTTTTGGACGTAAATCGCGCCGCCGTAGTACTCGGAAACGTTCCCTTCGAACGTCGCGTTCTTGACCGCCAAGGAACCGACCGAGTAAATCGCGCCGCCGTGGAAGGTCGAGACGTTGCTCGCGAAGGAGCCGCCGTCGACGGAAAGGGTTCCGACGTTGTAAATCGCGGCGCCGACGCCTTCGGTCAAAATCTTATCGGCGAACGGTTCGTCCGCGTCGCTCGTCGCTTTCGTTCCGCTAATCGAAACGTCGACCAACGAAAGCGTTCCGTAGTTCGCGACGCCCGCGCCGATCGCGGCGACGGCGTTCTTGATCGACAGCGAGGTCATCGTCGCGGTCGCGCCTTCGGCGATAACGAAGACGTTCGTCTTGTTCGCGCCGGAGACCGAGACGTTCGTTCGGTCGGACGCGTCGATCGTCAGGTCGCGGTCGACGGTAATCGCCGAGTCGAGTTTAATCGTCGCTTTGTCGAGGTTCGCGGCGAACGTAACGTCCGTTCCGACTTGCGTCGAAATAATCGCGGCGCCGTCGCCGAGCAATTCGATACGCCGTCCGTTTTCGAGGTCGAGGACGCCCGAAACGACTTCGTCGATTTGCGACATGGCGATCGTCGAACCGTTTTCGCATTCGATCGAACCGCCCGCGACGAACTCGACGACTTCGCCGTTCGGAAGAACGAACGCGGAACCGACGAAGGTCGCCGCGACGCCGTCGATTTCGATCGCGGCGCCGTCGGCCAAGCGCGCGAACGAACCGTCTTCGAAGACGACCGCGCCGTTTTGGTAAACGCCCGCTTTGCCGTCGAGGGCAATCGCCGCGCCGTTGGCGAACGAAATCGCGTTTCCGTCGGCGTCGACCGCGACGTATTCGTAGTACGTCGCAAACGTTTCGCCGTAATAGAACTCGGTTTGCTCGAGGTGTTCGAGCGCGATCATGTCGCCGTTCGGCATAATAATCACGTCGACCGTCGCGACGTTCGGGTCGGAAACCGGTTGGTTCGTATTCGTGATGTAATCGTAATACGTTTCCGGTTTAACGACGTAGGTCGTTCCGTCTTCCGCCGTAAAGGTCAACGGATTTTCGCCGTCGTAGGTCGCGGTCGTCCCGTCGGGGTAAGTAACGACGCCGTTTTCGAACGTCATGTAGCTCGAACCGAACGCGAACTTGGCGCCGTCGGTCAGAATCGTCGTCGTTTCGCCGACGGTCGCGACGTCGCGCAGGATCGTCGCTTCGCCGTCCTTAACGGTAACTTGCGTCAGGTCGTCGAGAACGTATTCCGCGCCGTCTTCGACCAAAATCGTCGAAGAGTACCAGTAGGAACCGGCGTAAACTTCGACCGCTTCGCGGAGCGAAATCAGTCCGTCGGTCGGGTCGACGACGTCTTTGTCGGTCGTAACGACCGTCGACGGGGCTTCGCGGACTTCGAACGCGGTCGTGTAAACGTTGTCGTTCGCCGCTTCGGAGCCGTCTTCTTCGCCGCGTTCGACGATTTCGTCGTTAACGTCGAGCGAAATCGACAGCGAGTAATTTCCGACCGGGAGAACGCCGAGGTTTTGGCGCGCGTAGGAAACGAGTTCGTCCGCGTCGAGCCAATCGCCGACCGACAGCCAATCGAAGTAATCCGATTCCGGTTGATAACGATATTCGAACGTTTGCTCGATAACTTCGCCGTTCGCGGCGACGCCTTCGACGACGAAGGAGACCGAGAACTTGTCGATCACCATGCCGGAGCCGATTTCGGCGAGCGTCGAAGCCGCGTTCAGGAACGAGAAGTCGAGGACGACGTCTTCGCCGAAGATATAGTAGTCTTTCTTCTCGCCGTCGACCGTCGCGTACCAGAAGTTCACCGGGTTTTCGGCGAACGTCAGGTTCGGCGCGGAAACCGTTTGGTATTCGAACGCGCCCATATCGATCGCGTAAACTTCGCCGTCGACCGTCAAACCGACGTAACGCGACGCGCCCGCCAAGTCGACGTCGGAAGCGCCCGCCAAGGCGTTCGAACCGGCGTTGATCGCCGGCGAGGTCGCCTTCAACGAGTAGTCGTCGTTGAATTGCGGATCGACGCCGAGAATCGAGCGGTATTCTTCGACGAGAACGAGTTCGCCCGCGCCGACTTCGACGTTTTGCAACAGCGAGTTGCGGAGCGTAACCGTTCCTTCGAACGAAACGTAAACGTCCGCGCCTTCGCCGCCGACGGTTCGAGTCGCTTCGACGACTTCGCCGTTTTCGTCGGTCGTTTCGTAGGTTTCTTCGTAAGCGGTCGCTTTGTTCCCGGCGACGATCGTATTGTCGAGCGTCGCGGAGTCGACGACGTAGAGGCCGCCGCCGTTGGCCGCTTCGTTCCCGGCGACCGTCGCGCTAACGAGGGTCAGTTCGAGAGCGTAAATCGCGCCGCCCGCTTCCGCCGCGACGTTGTCGGTCAGAAGCGCGCCGTCTTTCAGTTCGACGGTCGAAGCGTAAATCGCGCCGCCGGAACCGGCGATAGCCGAGTTGTCGGTCAGTTTCGCGAGGCCTTCGACGGTCAACGTTTCGACGTTGAAAGCGCCGCCTTCGTAAGCGACGTTGCCGGTCGCCGTCAGCGTCGCGCCGACGGCGACGGAACCGGTCGAGTAGACCGCGCCGCCCTCGGACGCCGCGTTGCCGGAAAGCGTCGCCGAACCGACGACGTCGAGCGACGAGGCGTAAATCGCGCCGCCTTGGTCGGTCGCGTCGTTGTCTTTCGCGGTAAGCGCGCCGCCGATTTCGACCGCGCCCGCGTAAACCGCGCCGCCGGAAGCGAGCAAGACGGTTTCGTCGACCGTCGTTTCGGTCGTCGCTTCGCCTTCGACCGGAGTCGTAACGACCGTCGTTTCGACGACGACCGAACCGGCGTTCGCGGCGTTGTTTTCGAACGTCGCGTTTCCGGCGAAGGTCGCGTTTTCGGCGTAAATCGCGCCGCCGAGACCGTTGGACGAGTTGCCGGTCAAGGTCGCGTCGCCGCCGACCGAAACGTCGCCCTTCGGCGCGGCGATCGCGCCGCCCGCGCCGTCGGTAATCGTCGTTTTGACCGTCGTAACGACCGTCGTTCCGTCTTCGAGCGTTTCGGTTTCCGTCGTTTCGATTTCGAGAGCTTGCGCGCCCGCTTTGTTGTCGGAAGCGGTCAACGCGCCGACGATAGCGACGTCGCCGTCTTTCGAGTAAATCGCGCCGCCGGAGAACTTGGCTTCGTTGCCGGCAAGCGTCGCGTCGCCGCCGATTTCGACCGCGCCGCCGACCGCGACCGCGCCGCCGAAACCGCCCGACGTATTGTCGGAAGCGGTCAACGCGCCGACGATTTCGAGCGAACCGTTCGCGGAGATCGCGCCGCCCGCTTCGCCCGCCGAGTTGCCGGTCAAGGTCGCGGAACCGCCGAACGAAACGTCGCCGAGAGCGACGACCGCGCCGCCCGCCGCTTGCGCCGCGTTGTTGGCGAAGGTCGCGTCGCCGCCGATTTCGACGGAACCGTCCGCCGCGATCGCGCCGCCGGAGAGGCCGGCCGCGTTGTTTTCGGCTTTCGCCGCGCCGACGATAACGACGTTTTCAAGCGCCGCGATCGCGCCGCCGGAGCCCGCCGCTTTGTTGCCGGACAAGGTCGCGTCGCCGCCGACCGAAACGCTCGCGCCGGAGACGATAACGCCGCCCGCGGTTCCGGTCGCTTCGTTGTTCGTCGCGGTAAGAGCGCCGCCGATAGCGACGTCGCCGTTCGCGGAGATCGCGCCGCCGTTCGCCGCTTTGTTGTCGTTCGCGGTCAGAGCGCCGCCGATTTCGACGTTTTGCGTCGCCGCGATCGCGCCGCCCGCGCCCGCCGCCGTATTGCCGGTCAACGTCGCGCCGCCGGCGACCGTAACGCCCGCGCCGGAGACGATCGCGCCGCCCGTAGTCGCCGCGTTGTTCGCCGCGGTCAAGGAACCGCCGAGCGAGATCGCGCCGTTCGCCGCGAG
>JAZQAP010000529.1:0-2003 GCA_045545275.1 Thermoguttaceae bacterium
CGACGGCGTTCGCGGCGCTCTTCGGAGCGAAACTCTTCGCGGAAATCCGGATTCGCTTCGCGACGTCGCGACGGTTCGGCGAAGCGCTCGAACGACGGATCGAATTGACGACGACGCGGCGTCGCTTCGGCGACGGAGTCGGCGTTTGCAACGTTCGAGTTTTTAACGGTTTTCGAGCGTTTTTCATCTTCGGTTTCCGGCGCGTTTCGCATCTCGATTTCGGAAATTTCAATCGGACGCAAACGCGGTTTCGTCGACGCGGCGTCGTTCGGCGTTCGAGCGGTTCGGTAAAGCTCGGCGACTTCCTTCGGGTTAAGGCGGCGGAACTCGCCCGGCGCCATCTTGCCGAGTTTGATCGAGCCGACTTGAACTCGTTGCAGTTGCATCACTTTGTGTCCGAGACGAGCGAGCATCCGGCGAATTTCGCGGTTTTTCCCTTCGGTCAAGGTGATTTCGAGAACGGAACTCATTTTATGACGGGATTTAATGACGACGTCGTCCGCTTGGACGATTCCTTCGGCGATGTGGACGCCCCGTTTGAGGTCGCGCGCCAGTTCGTAGTCGACGAGTCCGGCGACTTGCACTTTGTACTTTTTGGGCGCCTCGAAACGCGGGTGGGTCAGGCGTTCGGCGAGCGCGCCGTCGTTGGTGAGGAGAATGAGACCTTCGCTGTTTTGGTCGAGGCGACCGACCGGGAAGAGGCGACCGAACTGTTCCGGGATAAAGTCGAGGACGCGGCGTCGACCTTGCGGGTCGCTGTTGGTGCAAAGGGTGTTTTTCGGCTTATTAAGGGCGAGGTAAATCGGTTTCGCCTTCGGGAGCGCTTCGCCGTCGACGCGGATTCGCTGTTCCTGCGGGAAGACGCGGACGCCGAGTTCCGTAACGACGACGCCGTCGACTTCGACGCGCCCTTCGGCGATGAGCTCCTCGCACTTGCGTCGACTTCCGTATCCGGCTGCCGCGAGAACTTTTTGCAGGCGATGCCCGAGCTCCTCGGCGAGCGGGTCGTCGGCGTCGACGACTTTTTTCGGTTTCTTGACCGGAGCGTTCGCAAAAACGGAGTTGGCCGCGGCGCGCTCTTGACGGGAATTCGTGAAACGCGGGCGACCGGGCTTCGGAGCTCGCGAAGAATCGAGGCGAGGTTTGCGGTTGCGAGATTGCGATTGAGGACGAGAATGTCGGGAGCGAGCCATAGAAACCTCCGGGAAAACGTCGACGCTCAAAAAGCGCCGGTGGGAAACAAACGACGTGAAAACGTCATTATACTATAAAAAAGGGAGCGCGCCAAGGCGGCGAACGCGAACCCGACGGAAATTTGGAAAGGCATTTGGTTAAAAATGTTAAACGGCGTAAAATAGGGGGAATAAACGGCTTCAAGACGCGGGCAAAGAAGGGGCTTGGCTTTAAAAACGAGGAAATGCAAGGAAAGATAAAATTTTCGTGGAATTTTGAAAATTTACCCCTTGCGGTTTTTGTTTCTTGGGGTATATTCTTACCTGTCGCCGGCAATGAGCCTGACGACGACAAACGCCGACCGCTTTCGAGCGGAAAGTTAAAAGCGAAAACGAAAATAAAAATTTTCAAAAAAGCTCTTGACGAAAACGAAAACGGCGCTAAACTAAACGAGTCGCTTCGATGAGAGCGGCGAGTAAAAAACGAAAGTTTGACGGTTGAGAAATCGTTAAAGTTGCTTAAAACTTGCGAAAGCTGGTTTTAAACGATATTTTACAATTAGGTGATGCAAGAGTGGCGTCTGGGATTTTGTCGCTTGTCGACGGTTCGCGCCGAGTTCGGCGGTCGACGGCAACGTTGACGGTTGAATGGAGCGAGGGCGTAAGTCGGTCGAGCGGCGGATCTTAGAGACATAACTATAATTTTGTCGAATTCATTGAGTTCAATAACTTTATAGAGCGATAACAAGAATACTCGAAAAACGTTACATTCTTCGGAATTTCGTCGAAAACGAGTCGAACGTCGAACGGTTCGCGCGGGTCAAGCCGAGC
>JAZQAP010000530.1:0-1880 GCA_045545275.1 Thermoguttaceae bacterium
CGCCGAGCGCGGCGTCTTGACGGCGCGAAAAATAAAGGAGGAAGTAAAGGACGAAAACGAGCGCGAGCGCGAGCGCCGTCGTGTCGAACGCGACTTTCAGCCCCGCCGCCAACATGTCGCCGGTCGTTTCAAGTTGCGTTAAGTCGAGACTTCCGAGCGCGACGGTGATGCCGAGAACGGTGCCTAAAAAGCCGAGAATCGGGATCGCCCAAATGAACGCTTTGACGAGGCCGTACTCCGTTTCGCGGCGATCGATCGCGTCGTCGGCGAGGAAACGCAGTTCTTGGTCGAGGTCGTCCGGAGCGCCGCCGTATTTAAGGAAGTCGAGCGCGGCGCGCAACCGGCTTAAAAAGGTCGAATCGCCGCGGACGGCGCGAGCTTTTTCGAGCGTTTGCAGGTAGCCGTCGACGTTCGCGAGCGGCTCTTTTTCGGCGCGTTTCGGAGGGAAAAGGCCGCCGTCGAGCGCGCGACGTTCGCGAACCGAGCGGAAGAGCTTGAAGCTCAAATCGCAAAGTCCGACGCAAAACATCGCGACCGTCGCGTATTCGACCGGGTGTCCGGCGCAGTAACGAACGAGCGTTTCGTTGGCGATCAGTCCGCCGTTCAACGCGAAATAAAAGGCGAACGTCGCGCCGAGGCCCCAAAGGATCGGCGAAGCGAGAAAACCGAGGAGTTGTTTCTTCATGTCGCTAAAAAAGTCGTTAAGTCGGCGGATGCGAGCGGTTAAGCGAACGGCGTCGCGCTAAAACGTCGGAGGTAAAAAAGGGGAAAAACGGAAAAGCGCGAACGGCGATTAAAAGTCGTACCAAAAGCCGAAACCGTATTTGCTTTGGTGGTTATGGTGGAATTGGTATAAGTCGTCGCCGCCGTTGAAGTATTCGAAGCCGACGCGCATAAGGGCGTTCGTCGCGCTCCGCCATTGGAGTCCGAGCTGCGCGGCGAAGTAGCCGCCGAAATCGCGTTCTTCGTAAAGGTGCGCGTGCGTCGCGAGGAACGGAAGCGCGGCCCAGTTCGACATGTTCGGGTTGAATTGCGGCGAATACTCGAATCCGAACTGAAATTCGAGCGGATCGGTCGTTTCGCCGGTGTGGAACGCGAGGTCGGCTTCGGCGTACATGCGGACGGCGTCGGTCGGCGTGAAGGCGAATCCGAAGAGAACGGAGTCGCGGGAATAGTGAACGCGCGGGCGGAAGTCGTCCATTAGATAGTTGTCGCCGAGGTGCGAACTGACGTGATAGTAGCCGGTTTTGAACTGCCAGCGTTTCGTTCCGTAAACGAGCGGGACGCCGGCGCGGTAGTCGGTCGCGGCTAAGTTGCGGTCGCGTTCCCAGTCGAGGCGCAGGAGCGCGGCGCCTTCGATTTCGAGTTCCCAACCCTCCGGCCGAACGACTTCGGTCGTTCCGTATCGGAAGATCGGCGCGCGTCCGCCGAGCGTAATGTCCCAAAGCGTTCCGTAATCGTCGTCGTAAGTAATAATACTTTGGAGGCGCGGCTCTTTGCGTCCGGCTAAGTACGACGGATACATCAATCCTTGCGGAAGAAGTTGCGGCGTCCAAGTTTGCGAATCGGAGTCGGGATCGATCCAACGTTCGCGGAACGTGTCGCCGTCCTTCGCGGCGGTTTCGATCGGGTAACCGAAAAGACCGGTCGACTTTTTGCGCGCTTTTTCGCGCCGGGCGAAGACGTCGACGGTCGCGGCGTCGGGGAACGCGTCGGAGCCGACGTCGGCGCTCGGCGGCGCGAAGACGGCTCCGCTCGTTTCCGGAGCGTAATCGTCGTCGGCGTAATATTCTTCGTCGTAATTTTCGTTTTCGTAAGTTGTTTCGTCGTAAGTTGCGTCGTCGTAATACTCGGCGTCGCTTGAAACGGCGTCGAAATCG
>JAZQAP010000531.1:0-4340 GCA_045545275.1 Thermoguttaceae bacterium
CGGTCGACGCTCGGCGGAAGGGGCGAATCTCGCGAACCAAGCGTTCCCGGGAACGACGCTCCAAACGCCGAATCCGGCCGACTTTGCGGGAAATAACGAAAATAACGGCGACGCGAAAGAAAACGGCGGCGCCGAAACCGCTAAAACCGGCGAAACCGGCAAAGCCGACGACGTCGCGCTGACGCTTCCGGCGTTCCTTGCGGAGAATAATATCGTCGGGGACGGCGATTTTGAAAACGTCGACGCGAAAACGACCCTGCCGCCGGGCGAGTCCGATTGGTCGCGCGACGCGGACGAGCCGGGCGTTTCGTATAAAGTCGTCGAACCGGGCGTCGCGGCGCTCGGGGCGAAGGCGCTCGAAATGACGGTCGACGAAACGGCGGAGTTGCGTTGGCGCGGTTGGCGTCGGCGCGTCGCGGTCGAGCCGAACCGCTGTTACCTGATCGGGTACGTCGTTTCGTCCGATTCGGAAGCCAAGGCGTTCGTCGGGTCGTTCGACCTGCATATTCATTCGCGGCGAGCCGACTGGAACCTCGCGGAAGGCGGGATGTCGTCGCTCGGGAAGCCGGTCGGCGGCAAAACCGATTGGGCCCTTAAAACCGGCGCGATCCGAACGACGAACGACTGCGCGTTCCTCGACCTGCACTTGACGAGCCAAACTCGGGGGACGGCGCGGTACGACTCCGTTTTCGTCGCTCCGGTCGAGAACGCCGAGCCGATCGCGTTCCTCGGCGGGCGAACCGGCGTTTTCGACGTTCCGGCGGTCGTCAAGGTCTTCCCGGATACGACGTTCGCGGCGGACGCGGCCCCGGTCGACGCGGAAAATCCGGCGTTTTGCGCGCTCGCGCTCGACGAAGAGGAGACGATTCAGCTGGCGATTCGGTCGGCGAAGGACGAACGGCTCGAAGTCGTCGTTCGGGCGCCGGAGCTGAAAACGGCGGACGGGCGAACGATCAAACTCGACGCGCCGGAGGTTTTTACCGTTTCTAACGTTATTGTCGATTATCCGAGTTCGTATTATCAAGAAACCGGGCTCGAAACGAAGCGCAAATTCCCGACCGCGACGCCGCAGTCGGACGGCTGGATCGGACTTTGGCCCGACCCGTTGATTCCGGTCGCCGCGAAGACGGTCAAGACGGGAAAACCGACGCCGAAACGCTCCGCCGCCGAAAATCTCGCGGCGCGCGTCGAGTTTAAACGCCGTCGAGCCGAACTCGCCGCCGAAATCGCCGCCGGGTTGGCCGAATTTGAGCGCCGCCGGGCCGCGTCGCAAAACGACTCGCTCGCCGTCGACGCGTTGGCGAGAGTCGGCGTCGCGCCGGTCGACGCGTTCGCGACGCGGGCGATTTGGCTCCGCTTCCGAACGACGCCGGAAACCGTCCCGGGCGTTTACGTCGGCGAGTTGGTCTTGCGCGACGTCGGCGGGAAAGCGGAAAAGTCGTCGCAAACGGAAAAGTCGGGCGTTTCCGGCGAGTCGGCGCAAGAAGCGGCGACGGCGGCGGTCGACTTGGACGCGTTAAAGTTAACGCAAACCGAAATTTCGGCCGAAACGGCGCCGTCGGCGGACGCGGCGGGAACGGTTCGCGTCGTTCCGTACCGCGTCGAGGTGTTGCCGTTCGACGCGCCGGACGCGGGCGTTTCGGCGATTTACGACGCTCGCATCTCCGCCGATTTTTACGGCGAAGGGACGCGATCCGCTAAATTGGAGAAAATAGGCGAAAAATTACTCGAGCGAAAGCTCGCGCCGGACGGGCCGACCGTCGCGCCGAAATTCTCGTACAATAAGGAAACGGGCGTCGCGACCGCCGATTGGGCCGAATACGACCGCGTAACCGGGCGCTTTTTCGACGAACTCGGCGCGAAAGCGGGGTATTTTCCGCACGAATTTTACCTTTTCGGTTGGGGAATGCCGCCGAAAGAAATCGACGGCGAAAAACCGTACGAAGGCGAATACCCGTATGAAAACGTCGACCGAAGCGTTTTGCGTCCCGAATATAAAAAAGCGTATCAAGCCAAGCTAAAGCTTTACTGGGAACATATCAAGGAAAAGGGTTGGGACGACAATCTCGTCCTGTACATTTCGGACGAGCCGTTCTACTCGAAGCGAGAAATTATCGTTCAAATGAAAGCGCTTTGCGACATGATTCACGAAGTCGACCCGAAAATCCCGATTTACTGCAGCGCTTGGGTTTTCGTGCCGGAATGGCTCGGTTATCTCGACGTTTGGGGCGTCGGCCATTACGGACTCGTCGGCGAGGCGGAGCTGGCGAAAATTCGCGACGCCGGAAGCCGAATCTGGTGGACGACCGACGGTCAGATGTGCTTGGACGCGCCGTACAACGCCGTCGAACG
Source organism: Thermoguttaceae bacterium (assembly GCA_045545275.1). Lineage (GTDB taxonomy): Bacteria > Planctomycetota > Planctomycetia > Pirellulales > Thermoguttaceae > RUG369. The sequence continues at coordinate 2,353 of JAZQAP010000531.1, forward strand.
GCTCCTGCCGTATACCTGCGTCGCTCGCGGCGCCGAGGCGTACGAGTTCTGGGGCGCGACTTGGCATACGTGCGACCCGTTCGAGTCCGCGTCGCATCTCTATATTTCGCAATCGGATCAGCCGGGCGTTCGGTATTACGTCCGCTATCCGAACGGCGACGGGTACATCTTCTATCCGGGCGATTTGATCGGGCGGCCGGGCGAAATTCTCGACTCGGTGCGTTCGGAGCAAGCGCGTCGCGGCGTCGAGGACGCGGGCTGGCTCGTCGGTTTGCGAGACGCGATTCAAACGAAGACGAAGCCGGACTCGCCGGAGCGGGCCGAGGCGCAAGCGGTTCTCGACCGAGCGTTGAACTACCTGCCGTTGCAATGCGGGTGCGGGCGGTTCGCGACGCGGTATATGAGCGACCCGGCGGAGTTCGAGGCGATTCGGCTCGACGTCGGGCGCAAGTTGGCCGAGTTGACGGCGGCGCCTTGAGCGACGCGCTTTCCTGACGCTCGACGGCGAATCGAGTCGAGCGTTCCGGAGCGTTTTAGCGAAAATAGATGAAACGGCGAACTTTTAACGGCGCGTCGTTCCGCTTTCTCGAGAAATCGGCGAAGCGGAGCGGCGCGTTTTTTGTTAAAACGGTTGCCTTTTGCTTGTCGCTTCGAAAAAAGAAAAAAGGAAGAAAAAAGGGAGAGCGTAAAATAGGCGGATTGCGTAAAACGGCTCGAGCGGGGCGTCGCGGAAAATTTGCGGAAAAAACGCGATTTGCCGTTTATTTGGGCTTGTGTCGAGCGGGGCGTCGACGGTATAATCGACGGACGCGTTCGGCGACGGCGTCGAGCGACGCGAAAACGAACGGCGATAACGAGAAAACGAAGTTGAAATAGACGGGATGCGTAAAGTCAATCGAGCGAAACGGCGGAAGTTCGGCGTTTGGGGGGGCGTCGCGGTTCTTGGAACGGCGATTTTCGGCGTCCCGACGGGGGGAAACGACGCGTCGGCAAACGCGAACGACGGCGCGGCAAGTCGGGCGGAAGCGGCGGCGCGGGAGGACGGCGCGAACGGCGGTTTTTGGCCGCGTTTGGGGTCGGACGCGTTTTCAACTTCCGAATTTAGCGGAAATTCCGGTTTAATCGGCGTTTTGGAGAACGTCGGCGAGAACGACAAAACGCCGACGGACGGAACGGCGGCGCAAGGGCGCGTCGAATCGGCGAACTTTATTGGTTATTCCGCTCGTTCCGATTTTAACGAACAGGAAAATTCGGTTAGCGGACGGGCGCGCTTGGTCGACTGGACGGCGCCCGACGCGCCGTCGGGGAACGCGAATCGTTTGCTCGAACCGTCGTCGGTCGTTCCGACGGCGTTGGGCGGGGCGTTGGGCGAAGTTGGCGGAAATATTGAAAACGGCGAAATTGCAAAGATTGACAAAAGAGGCGAGAATAGCGAATATAACGGGGCGGGCGAAGAAGGAACGATCGCGCCGCGTCCGAAAACGCCGATTTTGCGGGACGAACCGGTTGCGACGGCGCAAAGCGGCGGTTCTTTGGCGAGCGCTTTGGTTTCGACGTTCGGCGCGTTGGCGGTCGTTTTGGGCGCCTTTTTCGCGTCGGTCGCTTTATTGAGGCGAACGGGGGCGAACGGGGGCGGCGGAAGCGCGTTGGAGATTGTCGACTCGTTGGCGGTCGGCGATAAGGCGCGGCTCTTGACGATTCGCTGGGGAAATAGATTGATTTTAGCCGCTAAAACGCCGGAAAAGATTACGTCGCTTGCCGAGATTGCCGACGCCGACGAGGCGAGCGCGCTGTTGGCGGAGATCGAGCGGCGGAAAGAAAACGCGTCGCTTGGGAAGGTCGGCGAAAAAACGGCGGCGATTTGGAAACGGGGGCGCGACGCGTCGAGCGTTTGGCGAACGGCGTTCGGAACGAAAGGGCGGCGGCGATGAAAAAAAGGCGAAAATTTGACGGCGGGCTAAAAATAATCGCGGCGTTCGTCGGCGCCG
>JAZQAP010000532.1:0-1516 GCA_045545275.1 Thermoguttaceae bacterium
TCATGCCGCCCATGCCGCCCATCATACCGCCGCCCATGCCGCCCATCATGCCGCCGCCCATGCCGCCCATCATGCCGCCCATGCCGCCCATCATGCCGCCCATGCCGCCCATCATACCGCCCATGCCGCCCATCATGCCGCCGCCTTGGTTCGGTTGCATAATGAGGTCGGCGACGGAGTAGAGTCGCAGGCTGGTCGAAATTTCCGGGTTGGTTTTAATTTCGTCTTGGGTGGTGATGAAAAGCGCGTCGTTCAGGATGCAGAAGTCGAGCGCGTAAGGACGCAGGACGATCTTCAGCGCGTTGCGGAGCGTAACGCCGGACAGGTTTTCTTGAATCATGATCGAGGAAGGCGGGCCGCCGGCGTCGGATTCTTCGATCTTGATATTGTCGAACACGACGTTAATGTCTTTGCCTTCTTCGCGGAGTTGACGTTTGACGTCTTCGATCCACGCGGAAAGGGTGAGGTCGGAATCTTCGCCGCCGTCGACGTCGACTTTGACCTTGAGAGCTTGACCGATACGTTGTTCGGCTTCGGAACCTTGCAGGTTCGTCGCGCTGTATTTTTCCTTACGAACTTTGGTGAGCGCAATCCAAGTTTCCGGTTCCGGATAGGTGATCGGCGGTTCGTCGGAAACCGGAATGTGCGCGCGTTCGACGGACATCAACGCGTTGAGGAGGTTCGTGCGGCGTTTCATCCGCAGCGCTTGGTTTTGTTCCCAAGCGTCGGCCAAACGAGCGACGTTCGCGGCTTGCGTCGGAAGCGCGGCGTTTTGACCGGCGATTTCGGCGGCTTCGTCGGCGGCTTCGGCCGCGAGGACGTATTTGCTTTCTTTAATCAGGGAGTCGAAGCGTTTCATGATTTCTTCGACTTTCAGCTGATTCTTTTGATACGCTTTTTGCGCTTTAATCGCGGAGTCGACGATCGCTTGATTTTGCATCGCGGCGTAATCGCGAACCGCTTTTTGTTCTTTTTCGAACGCGATTTGTTCGGCGCAGGCGCTCAGGTCGTGCAGAATCAGCGCGCGGTCGGCGGCCGAGAGAACTTCGGCGCGCTTGACGTAAGCGATTTGCATTTTAACGCTTTGGAGCGCGGCGTCCGGATTGTTGCGAGCGAGTTTGCGCGCTTCGGACATAGCGACTTGCGCTTGCGTCTTCATTTGTTGCGTCATCACGCGAACGTTCGCGTCGGACGCTTCGAGCAAATTCGCTTGATTTTCGTTTTTAATCGTTTGCTCGGCGCGGGCGAAGAGTTCGTCGACGTCGGAGTTCATCGCTTTGGCGTCTTCGGCGGGCAGACTAACCTCGACGAAATCGGCTAAACGTTGCGCGTCTTCGACGGCGCCGTCTTCGACGGCTTGTTCGACGAGTTCGATCGCTTCGTCGGTCGCGGCGTTCAAGGCGACTTGACGCGCGGCGAGCATTTCGGAACCGGCGATCGAAAGGGTCGCGCCGGAATCGGCGGCGGCGTCTTCGACGAGGCGATAAAGATATTGGTTGCTCGCTTCCGAGGCGCT
>JAZQAP010000533.1:0-11391 GCA_045545275.1 Thermoguttaceae bacterium
GCGACCGAGCAACCGCGCCAGTCGTCCTCCTCCTTCTCCTCGTCTTCGTCGTAAGGAACGACCAAAACGACCGCGCCGTTTTCGTTGGTGATTTGGCCGCCGTCCGATTGCTCGCAACCGTTCGTTTCGGAGCGAAGCCAAGCGGCGAGCGTCGCGGCGGCGTCCCAATTCGCTTCTTCGAACCCGTCTTCGAGCATTTGGAACGCGGAACAACCGGGCGGCGCCGCGAATTTTTCGACCGCCCAAGCGCGGTTCCGTTCCGGGAGCATCTCGCCGACGAGTTCGCGGAACTCGGCGACTTCTTCGGTCAACATTTCCGAATCGGAGAGCGCGTCGTATTCGAGAATCGCGACCTCGCGGTCTTCGGCGTCGACGAAAAGGATTTGAATCGGCTCCGCGTCGAGATTGTCTTCGTCCGCTTCGTCGACGATCGGAATCGCGGAAAGCGGGATTTCCTCTTTTTCAAGGTAATCTTCGATTTCGGCCAACCAAAGTTTCTTGTCGACGGTCGTAAAAACGCGATAGAAAAATTCCATCTTCTTACCTATTTCTTCTATTTTCTCAAAAAATTCGTCGACGCCGACCGCTAAAGTTTCGGCGTTTTCGTTATCTTCCGTTTAATCGTCAAACTCAAGCGTTCGCTTCGTCCGCTTTACGCAACCGGCGCGGACGCGGTTTCTCGGCCCAAAGTCGAATCAGCTCGACGAGCGTTTCGGTCGCCTTCTCCAAATCTTCGACGTCGAGCCATTCGCGAGTCGAGTGAAAATTCCGTCCGCCGGTGAAAATATTCGGCGTCGGCAACCCCATTTCGGTCAAGCGCGAACCGTCGGTGCCGCCGCGAATCGGAATCCAACGCGGCTCGAGCCCGACGTTGCGAACCGCCGCTTCGAGCGTCTCCAAAACCTCCGGCGCGTCTTTGAGGAAATAGCCCATATTCTCGTATTGGCGGACGACGTCCAGCTCGCAAACCGCGTCGGAGTCGGTCTCGACGACGATTTTCTCGATCGCCGCTTCGAGCAAACGCCGGTTTTCGGCCCGCGCTTCCTCGTCGAACGCGCGGAGGAGGAAAACGGCCTTCGCTTCCGAGACGCCGCCGTCGAGTTTGTAAAGATGGATAAACGGCTCCCGATTTTCCGTTTGTTCCGGCGTTCGTTCGGGCGGAAGTTCGGCGACGATTCGCGCCAAAATCGCCGCCGCGTTGATCATCGTCCCCTTCGCCTCGCCCGGGTGAACGTCGACGCCGCGAACGGTGATCGTCGCGCGGTCGGCGGAGAAAGTTTCGCCGTTGATTTCGCCGCCCGGGCCGCCGTCGACGGTGTACGCGCAGTCGGCGCCGAACCGCTCGACGTCGAAAAACGCCGTTCCGTTCCCGATTTCCTCGTCCGGAGTGAAGCAAACGCGGACGTTCGCCCGCTTCTCCGTCGAGTTCGCAAGGCGTTCGACCGCCGCCATAATCGCCGCGATTCCCGCTTTGTCGTCGGCGCCGAGAAGGGTCGTCCCGTCCGAAACGACGAAGCGACGCCCGACGAGCGCCTTCATTTCGTCCGTTTCCGGAATGACTTCGCCGTTTTCAAGCGCGATATCGCCCCCTTCGTAAACGAACGTCTTCGGGCGGACGTTCGCTCCGGACGCGGCGCAGGAGGTATCGAGGTGCGCGATCAGCCCGACGGTCGGAACCGGCTCGTCGGCGTTTTGCGGCTCGACGTTCGACGGCAAGGTCGCGACGACGTAACAATGTTCGTCGACGGCGGCGTCGGTCAGCCCGATTTCGCGCAACTCGTCGACCAAAACGCGGGCCAAGTCGAACTCCTTCGGCGAACTCGGGGTCGTCGTCGCCTCTTCGTTCGACGTCGTTTCGATCGCGACATATTCCAAAAATCGTTCGAGCGGGCTCTTCAAAGTCATCGTTTCGCCTCCTAGCCGACCGGTTTCGCGGCGGCTTTTTCTCGTTTTGTCAATATTTTCTTTTGCGAAATCGCGCTCGTTATTAACGCGAGCGCTACATCGTGTTGTCGATATTAATTAATAAGCGGTTAAAAGCGTCGAACGGCGAAAACCGGCGTCGCTCCAATCGACGCAATTAACGCGACCGCGACAACCGGCGCAACCGTTTCAATCGCCGCAACCGACAAACTTCGCGCCGTCAACGACGTTTCGGGTCGGACGTCTCCAAATATCGCTTTAACCGTTCGAGCGTCGTCAGCGCTTCGAGCGGCGTCATTCGGTCGACGTCCAAGCGGCGCAACTCGTCGACGACCGGGTGATCCTCCGGGCCGAAGAGCGAAAATTGAACGCAATCGCGCTCCTCGGCGCCCTTTTTGCGGCCCTTGCGCGACATACTCCGGAGCGTTTCCCGCACCGCGTCGGTCGTTTGTCCGGCTCGCGCGGCCTCCAAACCGGCCAAAATCTCGCGGGCCCGTTCGACGACCTCTTTCGGCGCGCCGGCGAGTCGAGCGACGTGAATCCCGTAACTTTTATCCGCGGCGCCGGGCGCGATCTTGTGCAAAAACGCGATTTCGTCGCGCCATTCCCGCACCGCGACGTTAAGGTTGTTAACGCCGTCGTAAATATCGGCCAAGTCGGTCAACTCGTGGTAGTGCGTCGCGAAAAACGTGCGGCATTTGATTTTTTTCGCGATAAATTCCGCCAACGCCCAAGCGATCGAAACGCCGTCGTAAGTGCTGGTGCCCCGGCCGATTTCGTCCAACACGACGAGACTGCGCGGGGTCGCGTTGTTCAAGATGCGAGCCGTTTCGATCATCTCGACCATAAAGGTGCTTTGGCCGCGCGTCAGTTCGTCGGAGGCGCCAACCCGAGCGAAAATCCGGTCGACGACGCCGATCGTCGCCTCGCGCGCCGGGATGAAGGAACCGACCTGCGCCATCAGCGTCAAGAGCGCCGTTTGGCGAATGAAGGTGCTTTTCCCCGCCATATTCGGGCCGGTGATGAGGTGCAAAAAGCCGTTTTTCTCGTCGCAGTAAGCGCTGTTCGGGACGAATTCGCCCGCCGGGAGGGTCGCGTCGAGCGACGGGTGCCGACCGTCTTCGATGCGCAAAATCGGCTCGTCGACCATCTCCGGACGGCAGTAATTCCCCTGTTCGGCCAACGTCGCGAGCCCGGCCAACACGTCGAAGTGCGCCAACACGTTCGCCGCGCGCTGAATATCGGCCCGCACGTCCGCGACCTTGCGCCGGAGCGTCGAGAAAATTTCAAATTCGAGTTCCTTCGCGAGTTCCTCGGCGCCGAGCGTTTTTTCCTCGTACTCCTTCAACTCCGGCGTTACGTACCGTTCGGCGTTTTTGAGCGTTTGCTTCCGAACGTAATTTTCCGGAACCTTATCGGCGACCGAGCGCGACAATTCAATATAATAACCGAAAACATTATTAAAGCCGATTTTCAATCCCGTCAGCCCGGTGCGTCGGACTTCGGCGGCTTGATACGCGGTCAGCCATTCCTTCCCGCCGCGTTGGAGGCGACGGTATTCGTCGAGTTTTTCGCTATAACCGTCGCAAACGAACCCGCCGTCGCGGAAATTGAGCGGGGCTTCGTCGCCGAGCGCGCGCTCGATCTCGTCGCAAAGCTCGTTTTTCAGTTCGAGGTGGTCGCCGAGCGTCTTCAAGAGGCGGCTCGACGACGTTTCGAGGAAGCTCTTGAAGATCGGGAAGGAGCGAATCGTCTTCCCGACCCCGATCAAATCGCGCGGCGTCGCCCGCTCTTGCACGATGCGGGAAACGATCCGTTCCAAGTCGAAAACGCCGGCGAACGCGTCGCGAATCGGGCCCATTTCGGCGCCGCGCTCGATAATTTCGGCGACCGCGTCCTGTCGAATCCCGATGAGGTCGCACTCGGTCAGCGGATACGACACCCACTCGGCCAGCAGGCGGCTCCCCATCGACGTAACGCAGCGATCCATCGTCGCTAGGAGCGAACCTTCGCGGCGACCGTCGCGGTAAGTGCGAACGATTTCAAGACTTCGGCGCGTCGACTCGTCGATTTCGAGCCGTTTTCCGCGACGGTAAGGAACGAGCGCGTCGATATGGTCGAGCGATTGTTTCTGCGTTTCGAGCAAATAATCGATAACGCCCCCCGCCGCCTGCAACGCGCAAACGTCGTCTTTTTCGTTAAAACCGAACCCTTCGAACGTCGACAGGCGGAAGTGCTTCGAAAGCGCGTCGAACGCCGTCCGCTTCGCGAAAACCCAGCCGGGCCGAGTCGTCAGCGTCGTCTGTTCGAGCGTCCATTCGGGAAAGATGTAACGAAATTCTTCCTGAATAAGGCATTCGGACGGTCGCACCCGCGCCAGTTGGTCGAAAAGACTCGAAAAGGGTATCGTCGTCGCCGAAAAATGCCCCGTCGACGTTTCGACCCAAGCGAGCCCGACAAGTTTCGTCGGCGGAATATCGGAAGCGCCGATTTTGCCGAATTTGCGGGCCGCGTCCGAACCGCCGTTCGCCGCCGCGCGCCGTTCCTCGTCCTGCTCGGCGCGGTCGAGCGTTCGCAAAAACTCCTCGGAACGCTCGTCTTCGTCGTCGCAAAACTCGGCGCCCGGCGTTCCCGACTTCGCGCAACGCCGCTTCTTCTCCGGAATGTAAATCGCCGCCAAATAGTTGCTCCGACGCGGGTCGAGCATCGACTCGTCCATCACCGTCCCGGGCGTTACGATGCGGGTAACCTCGCGCTTGACGATCGTTTTCGCCTTTTTCGGGTCTTCCATCTGCTCGCAAACCGCCACCTTGTGTCCGGCGGCGACAAGACGCGCTAAATAAGCGTCCAGATGTTGGTGCGGGAACCCGGCCATCGGCGTCGCTTCCGACGCGGGCTTGTTGCGGTCGCGGGTCGTAACGGTAACGCCGAGCGTTTCGGCGGCCTTATACGCGTCGTCAAAGAACATCTCGTAAAAGTCGCCCATTCGGAAAAGCAGCAGGGCGCCCTTCGAAGCCTCTTTGGCGTCGTAATATTGTTTCATCATCGGGGTAAGTTCGCTCATACCGTCTATTTTAGCGAAGTCAAACAATTTGGAAAGCCCGTCGACCGCCGCAAATCGAAAAAAAACGCGCTTACCAATAATTTCGACGACGCCCAAACGCTTCCCTCGCCCCCGCTCGCCGAATCCGCAAAATCGCCGCGACCGTTACAACGTTTTCCCGTCCTCGCGCTCGACGAAAAAAGAAAGCGCAAAACGAAGTTAAGGTCGAAAAATCGGTAAAACCGGCGCTTTCGGCAAAAACGTCGAAAAAAATTTTAAGGAAGGGCCTTCCCCCCCGTTTTCAAGTAGGCGAATCGAGGTATAATTCGAATTGTTAGCGGTCGGAACGCTTGGCGCGTAATAGATACTCGACTCCAACGGTCGGGTTTTAGCGCCCGCTCCCCGACAAACGCCAAAGCGACGCGAACGAGAAAACGGCGTTTCGTTCAACGGTTTGTCGTTATTAATTAATAACGGCGCGAAACGGTTCCGCGAATCGGCTCGCCGCGCCCCGAGATCGATAAAATTTCAGGAGATTAAATCAATGATCGTTACGACTAAAGAATTGTTCAAGGCCGCTTACGGCAAATACGCGATCGGCGCGTACAACATCAACAACCTCGAACAACTCGTCGGTTTGTTCCGCGGCAACTTGGGCAAATTCGCGAAAAACGAAGACCCGAACGACGACGCGAAAAGCGCTCCGTTCATCATCCAAATCTCCCGCGGCGCTCGCACCTACACCGACAAAAACTTCCTCGAAGGCATGATCCGCACCGCGGACAAAGTCTTCCCGGAAGCGATCTTCGCCGTCCACCTCGACCACGGCACCGAAGAAGTCTGCTACGACTGCATCGACAGCGGCTTCTATAGCTCCGTCATGATCGACGCTTCGCACGAAGAATTCGCGAAGAACATCGAAATCACGAAACGCGTCGTCGACCGCGCTCACGAAAAGGGCGTCGTCGTCGAAGCCGAACTCGGTCAACTCGGCGGCGTTGAAGAAGACGTCGTCGGCAGCGTCAAACTGACCGACCCGGCTCAAGCGGCCGAATTCGTCGAAAAGACCGGCGTCGACTCCCTCGCGGTCGCCATCGGCACCTCGCACGGCGCGTTCAAATTCTCGGGCAACCAAGGCCTCCACTTCGACGTTTTGGAAAAAATCCAAGCGGCGGTTAACGAAGTTAAACCGAACTTCCCGCTCGTTATGCACGGTTCCTCCTCGGTTCCGGCCGAATGGGTCGCTCGTATCAACAACGCCGGCGGCGCGATGAAAAACGCCAGCGGCGTCGACGAAAAACAATACTTCCCGGCCGCGAAACTCGGCGTTACGAAGATCAACATCGACACCGACGGTCGTCTCGTTTGGTGCGCGATTCACCGCGAATTCTTCCGCGACCAACCGGAAAAATTCGACCTCCGCGACCCGGGCAAACTCTTCATGCCGGCCTACGCCGAATACATTATCCACAAAAACGAAATGCTCGGCAGCGCCGGTCATTTGGAAGAAGTCCGCAAGCTCATCGAAGCCGCGAAGTGAGTTTCGCCCGTCGATAACTTGACGCTTTAAAAAACGCGTCGGCGTTCCGCAACGGTTCGTCGACGCGTTTTTTTACCCCCGCCGTTCCCCCGCCCTTTTCCCTCTCTTTGCCAACCGCTATATTCGCTAAAATCTCGCCGTTCTTCTTTTTCCTTGCGCTTTCCGCCGACGACGTTGTTTGCGAAAGTCCCGCGACCGTCAAAACCGCGTCGACCGTCGCGACCGTTTTTTCGGAACCGAGCCTTACGCCGAGCGTCTAAAAACCCGATAAGACGATAACCCCGCGTCTTCCCGACGCCGTTTTAAGGAAACAGGAATCAATGCAACGAACCGAAAGCAACCGTCCGTCCCGTCCCGCGTCTTCCGTCCGACTCGGCGTTTTCTTGCTCGGAAGCGCGTTCGTTCTCTCGACGCCTTCTCCGACGTCGGCGCAAACCCCGAATCTAACGCAATCGGGCGGCGTCGCGATTCTTCGCGGCGGAGCGATTCGCGGCGTCGTTTCGAATCCGGAAGCGGGCGCGTCGGAACCGCTCCGCATTATCCCGACGCTCGGCGGCAAAATCTCGATCGACGCGTCTCTTGTTCGCGAAACCTCGACGCTTCGCCCGGAGCAAATCTCCTATCGAAACTCGGCGCCGCTTCAAAAAGACGACGTCGCCTCGCACCTCAAAATCGCTCGTTGGGCTCGCAACGTTAAACTCGACGCGCAAGCCGACGCGCATTTTCAACGGGTCGTCGAACTCGACCCGGAAAACGAAGAGGCGCGCAAAGCCTTGCAACACGTCAAGTTAAACGGCGTTTGGGTTTCGCGGCAAGAGCGAATGGAGCGCAACGGTTGGGTTCGCGTCGGCGGCGTCGCCGTTTCGCGTCAGGAGGCCGAATTAGCGAAAAAAGCGCGCGAAGCGAAAGAGGAAGCGCGTTACTGGAAAAAGGAAATCGCGTTTCTTTACAACGCGTCGCTCAACGGCGACGTTCGAGCTCGCGACGCGTTGCGTCGAGTGCGCAACCCTCGCGCTTTGGCTCCGTTAGGCGCCGCGCTAAAAAAAGAAAAAGATCCGGAAGGACGCGTTCTGCTCGTTCAAGGGATCGCGTCGATCGGAACGCCGACCGCGTTTTCCGAGCTGGGCCGCGTCGCGCTCCACGACGACGATCTCGACGTTCGAACCGCCGCGCTGGAAGGAATTTATCGCAAAAAAACGGAGCTTCCGAAAGCGGTCGAGTTCTTCCGCCAAACGCTCCGCACCTCAAACGACGTCGCGACGATCAACCGCGCCGCCTACGCGCTCGGCTACTTCGAAGCGGAACGGGCGATTCCCGACCTCATCAACGCGCTAACGACGTCGCACAAGCGGCAAATCGCCGTCGGTTCCGACCAAACGCAAGCCTCGTTCAACAGTTCGACCGGTCAACTGCAGAGCTGGTCTCCCGGCGGCGGAACGAAAATCAAAACGGTAACGGAACTTAGCCGCAACGAAGAGGTTCGCGCGGCGCTTGTTCGCATTGTCGGCGCGCGCTATCAAACGCCGGTCGATTACGGTTTCGACGTCGACGCTTGGATTGTTTGGCGGCGGAGCGTCGACCAACTGGGCGCCTTTTACCCGCGCCGCGACCACTAAAGCCGGAACGCCCGCTCGCTTCAACGCCTCGCCCAATAGGCGGCTTAGCTCGGCGCAACCAAACGACCGAGGACGCCTTTCAAGATAATCGTCGGCGAAAATCGGCGAGCCAAGCCGCGCGTTTCATATTAACTAATAACGCGTCAAATCGACTCGTTCGTCGCCTCCGTTCCTCCCAAATTTTCCGGTTGCGCCGATTTTTTCGGCTCCAACTCTTCCTCCGGTCGCGTCGATTCTTCCGTTTTCGCCGCCCAAGCGTCGACAATTTCGCGCAACTCGTCGCCGGTCATCGTCTCCTTTTCGAGCAATCGGTTCGCGACCTCGACAAGCAAATCCTTCCGCTCGACGAGAATCCGGCGCGCTTCTTCGGCGGCGGCGTCGACGAGCGCTTTTATCTCCCGGTCGATTTCCCAAGCGGTTCGCTCGCCGTACTCGCGCCCGGCGAACCCGCCCGAGTCGAGAAAGGAGTCGTTCGCCGTTCGAAACGCGACGCGACCGAGCCGACTCATCCCGTAAACGGTCGTCATCCGCCGCGCGATCTCGGTCGCTCGCTCCAAATCGTTCTGCGCACCGGTCGACACGTCGCCGAAAATCATCTCTTCCGCGATCGTTCCGGCAAGGAGCGTCTGCATCTGGGCGATCAACTCGGCCCGCGTCGTCAAATAGCGTTCGTCGTCCGGTCGCTGCCAAGTGTACCCGAGCGCCGCCAACCCGCGAGGAATGATCGAAATTTTATGCACCGGATCGGTTCCCGGAATCGCGTCCGCCGTCAGCGCGTGCCCGCACTCGTGATAGGCGACTCTAACTTTTTCCTTTTCCGAGAGGACGCGCCGCTTCTTTTCGAGCCCGGTCGCGACGCGCTCGATCGCCTCGCCGAATTCTTCCTTAGTAACGGCTAACTTTCCGACGCGAGCGGCGAGCAACGCGGCTTCGTTCGTCAACGCGGCCAAATCGGCGCCGACGAAACCGGCGGTCAGCGTCGCGATCTCCCGCAAGTCGAGCGTCGGGTCGAGTTTAACGTTCTTCGCGTGAATCCGCAAAATCTCCTCCCGACCTTGCGCGTCCGGTCGGTCGACGAGAATTTGCCGATCGAAACGTCCCGAGCGAAGCAACGCCGAGTCGAGAATCTCCGGTCGGTTCGTCGCGGCCATCACGATCGTCCCGGAGTTCGTCCCGAACCCGTCCATCTCGACGAGAAGCGCGTTGAGCGTCTGCTCTCTCTCGTCGTGTCCGCCGCCGTAAACGCCGCCGGTTCGCGACTTGCCAAGCGCGTCCAATTCGTCGATAAAAACGATGCAAGGGGACGACTTCTCCGCCTGCTCGAACAAATCGCGAACTCGCGCCGCCCCGACGCCCGCGTAAAGCTCGACGAAATCGGAGCCGGAGAGGCTGAAAAACGGAACGCCCGCCTCTCCCGCGACCGCCTTCGCGAGGAGCGTTTTCCCGGTGCCCGGCGGCCCGACGAGGAGCGCGCCCTTCGGAATGCGTCCGCCGAGCGCTTGAAATTTTTCCGGCGTCCGCAAAAATTCGACGAACTCGCGCAACTCCTCGACCGCTTCGTCGACGCCCGCGACGTCGCTAAAGTTAACGTCGACGTCCTCCGGAGCGACCAAAACGCCCCGATTGCGCCCAAACGCGCCGACGCCGGCCCCCATTCGCCGTAAAAAATAAACGAAAACGCCGATCAAAAAGAGCGTCGTCAGAAGAGACGCGCCGTAATTTTGCATAAAACCGGGGGAACCCTCCGCCGCAAAGTCGGCGTAACCGGATCTCCTTAACAAATTAAAGAAGTAGTCCGCGTCGACGTCGAGCCCTTGGCGCCCGGAGAAAAAGTCGACTTTTTTCCTCGGCTTTTCCGGCGTTTTTCCGTCGGCGCTTTCGAGAACCTCGCGCGTCGCCGTTCCGGAAATCTCGTGCGTTCCGACGCGAAGGTCGGCAAGTTCGGAATACCTAACTTTCTTCCGTTTCTTGCCTTCCCCCTCTTCGACAATAATCGACGGCGCGTTTTTTACTCCCCGTTCCGCCTCCTTGTCCGGTTCCGCCGTTTTTTTCGATTTTACCGATTCCTTCGTTTGGGAAGGTTCGGGGCTTAAAGCGGATTCGGCGTTTTGAACGCTTTGGGAATTTTGCGCGATTTCGGAGTTTTGAACGGTTTCGGGAGCGCCCATCTCGATCAACTCGATCAGCTTTCCAAGCGGAATCTCGCAACGAGGGGGCTCGTAAATCGCGTTCCAAAGGAAAATTAGAGAAAATACAACGATTAAAACGACCCAAAACGAAGAACCGCCGTCGTCGGAACGCGCGACGCCGCCTCGGCGTCCAAACGGTTCGAAGTCGCGTTTGCGCTCCCTGTCGCGCTCTCGCTCAAAACGCTCGTTTTCGCCGGACGTTCGAGCGTCGTCGGGAACGCGACGGGCGGAAACGTTCGGTCGTTCGTCCGACGCGGTTTGACAACGCTCTTTTTCGTCGGACGCGGCGGCTTTCGGACGTTGGGGAAGATTCGTACTCATTGCATGTCTTTTCGTTTTATAACGGTTGTGTCGGCGCCGTCGCGACGCCCGCTCGGACGTCGCCCCGCGACGCGTCCCGCAACTTAAATAATAATACGTCAATTTAGATTAATAAAGGCGTCGCGTCGCTAAAATAGAAAAAAAGGCGAAAAAAAATCGGTCGAGCGTTCCGCCGCCGTCTCGTTTTGCCCGGAAACGACCGACAAAAAAACTTCGTCGTCGCGCGCTCCATATTACGACGCGTTTAAAAACTTGACGTAAGTCGGAAAGTCCGTTAAAAATAAAAAAAATCGACAAAAATGGAGAAAAAAGGCAAATGTCGCCGTCGGGGGGCTGTTCGTTTACAAAAAATCCGTTATAATCGCGAGTGTTTGAGTACGGAATCGATACGCTTTTCCTCCGTTTCCCCTCCGGCGCCGGTCGGGTCGCGGAGTTTCAAGCGCGAACGCCGTCGACTCAACGTCCGATTTCACCGCCGCGCTTTTTTCTGCGCGTTTGAAAACGCGACGCCGGAATCGCAAGGCGCGACGGCGGCGGAACGGGAGTCCACTTCAAAAATTAGTTTTCGCACACTTTTCCGCGTCGTTTTCTCTTCTCGCGTTTTGCGACGGCGAAACTTCGCGGGACGTCGAACCCTCCTTAGGAAAGGCCAAAATAATGAGCTTTGACTTGACTCAATACGGCATTACCGTCTCCAAAGTTTTCCGCAACGCCTCCCCGGCCCAACTCTACGAAGACGCCCTCACCTACGAAAAAGCG
>JAZQAP010000534.1:0-4408 GCA_045545275.1 Thermoguttaceae bacterium
CTCCTCAAAGCGGCGATTTCCGGGACGATGTCGAGTTTTTATATGGCGCGCGACCGAGAAACGGACAAAATCGTCGGCCTTAAAATTCTCGACAAGGCGAAAACAAGCATCGTCGAAGACCGTTACAAGGGAATCCGCGGCGTCTACAAACCCCGCGAAGGCGAAATGGCGGTTCAGTTCAAGCACCCGTACATCGTCGACACCTTTGAAGAGGGCTTCACGACCGACGGCGAACAATACCTCGTGATGGAGTACCTCGAAGGCACCGGCCTCAACAACATCCTCATGATTAAGCAGGATATGCTCGCCGGGAGCCGAATGCGGTACATCCGCCAATGCGCCGAAGCGTTGAAAGTCGTCCACGAAGCGGGCTTTATCCACCGCGACTTCTGCCCGCGCAACCTCCTTTTCACCGGCGACGGCGAAGTCTTGAAGCTAACCGACTTCGGCCTCTCCGTTCCGAACAAGTCGCCCTTCACCGATCCCGGCAACCGCACCGGAACGCCGAACTATATGGCGCCGGAGCTCGTTCGCCGCCGTCCGACGAACGAACGCGTCGACATTTTTGCGTTCGGCGTTACGATGTACGAACTTTGCACCCGCGAACTCCCTTGGCCGCGCGGCACGAACGGCCTCGCCGCGATGACGCACGACACGCCGCCGGAACCGATTCAAACGTACCGTCCGGCGATCGACCCGCGCCTCGCCGACGCGATTCACTGGTGCATTAAGGCCGACCCGAAAGAGCGTTGCCCGTCGATGGAAGCGTTCCTTAAGAAAATCGAAAAGGTCGAGTACGAAGACAAACTCCGCTGACGCTCGCCGTCCGGTTAAACGTCGCGACGCGGTCGTTTCTTCAACGGAAAGAAGCGGGCGGCGGGATTCGCAACTTTTCTCGCCGTCCGCCTTCCTTTTGTTCGGCTCGTTGAAAGGAAGTCGGACGTTTTTTTCTTGCGGGTTTTACCGGAGAAAAAAGACGGGTCGTTAAAATCGGCGCGACCGTTTTATTTTACCAAACGTCGACGCGTCTTCTGGCCAAAAATCGCAAAATTCGCTCGGCGCGCCGTTTACTTTTGAACGAAAATCTTGTATAATACGCTCCAACAGTTCTAAAAGAGCGCCTAAAATTGTGTTTCATTTCCGCGCCGTCAAATTTTAACGCGTTACTCTTGCGTCAATTAAAATTTGCCGCGCGTTCGCCCCAATTTCCCCCGCCGAGGTTCCCTATGTCGCTTAATCGTTCGACTCGTCGCGATTTCCTTAAAACGCAAGGAGCGGGCGCGATTTCGCTCGCGATGTTCTCCACGTTCGCCCCGCGTTGGCAGACTTACGCCGCGGACTCGCCGAACGAACGTTTTAAACTCGCCTTTATCGGTTGCGGCGGAATGGGGCGGCTCGACGCTTGGGAATTGGCGAATTTCGGCGATTTTGTCGCTCTTTGCGACGTCGACCGGGGCCGCGCGGAGTCGTTCCAACACGACGGGCGCATTGCGAAAAAGCCGAACGAAACGCAAGTCGTCCAAGATTATCGCCGAATTCTCGAGCGCGACGATATCGACGTCGTCGGGATCGCGACGCCGGATCATTGGCACGTCAAAATCGCCGTCGAAGCGTTGTTAGCCGGGAAACACGTCTTCTGTCAAAAGCCGTTGACGCTGACGATCGCCGAAAATCAACTGATTCGCAAAGCGGTCGAAAAAACCGGCAAAACCTTCCTCGTCGGAACCCAGCAACGTTACGCCGTCGACCAGTTCATGAAGGCGGCGGCGATCGTCCGCAAAGGTTTGCTCGGTCAAATGAAGCGCGTCGTCGTTTCGCTCGACGAGGCCCCGACCTCCGATTTCGGCCCCTTCCCGGTCGCCGAAGTTCCGAACCCGAACCAATTCGACTGGAATATGTTCCTCGGTCAAGCGCCGGAAGTCGAGTTCCGACGAGAACGGACGCACAGAACGTTCCGATATTGGTACGATTACTCCGGCGGGCAGCTCACCGACTGGGGCGTCCACCACGTCGACTGCGCGCTTTGGGCGCTCGGGCGCGACAAACACGGCGCCGGGCCGGTCGAAATCGACGGGCGAACGGTCGAACACCTCGCGGAACTCGACGAATTCGGTCGTCCGAAATTCAACGACCGTTTCCAAACCGCGAAGACGTTCGAAATTAAGATGAAATTCGCCGACGGGCTCGAATTTATTATCAAGAGCGAACCGAACTCGAACGGGATTCTCTTCGAAGGCTCCGAAGGTCGAATCTTCGTCAACCGCGGTCGCCTCTCCGGGAAACCGATCGAAGACGGCGTCCTCGACAAGATTTCGCAAGACGATTTGATCGAGCTGAACCGCGACAAACCGCTCGAATGGACGAAGCAAAACTTCTTCCGTTGCATTCGCGAAGGCGGCCTTCCGCTGTCGGACGCGTTCAGCCACACGTATTCGATGAACGTTTGCCACCTCGCCGTCATCGCCGCTCGTTTGGGACGCGTTATCCGTTGGAATCCGGAAACGGAAACGATCGAAGGAGACGACGTCGCGGCCTCCTTCCTTTCCCGCGAACAGCGCAAGGGCTTCGAACTCCCGACGGTCGCCTAAAACGCTTCCTAAGATTCGCGGTCGCCGCCCCGCAAGAACGACGTTCGTCGGCGTCCGCCTTCTTAAAGCGACTCGAAAACGTCGAGCGCGCCGTCCCGTTGGCCGCCGTCCGACTTCTCGCCGACTTGCCGGGAAGTCGGACGCGTCTTTTCTTGCGCGTTTTGCCGTTGAAAAAGCGGCGCCGCCGTCAAAATCGGCGCAACCGTTCCATTTTATCGCTTTTCACCGCGTCGTTCGGCAAAAAAATCGAAAAAATCGCAAAAATCGAGCGTCGCGCCGTTCCCATTCGCCCGAAAATCTTGTATAATACGTTTCAACAGTTCCATAAACGCGTTCGGAATTGTGCGCGTTTTGCGCCGTTAAATTTCGGGCCGTTTATCTTCGCCTATTGAAATTTGCTTCCATTCGCCGATTTTACGCCGCCGAGGTTTGCATATGTCGCTCCATCGTTCTACTCGCCGCGATTTCCTCAAAACGCAAGGCGCGGGCGCGATTTCGCTCGCGATGTTCTCCACGTTCGCCCCCCGTTGGCAGACTTACGCCGCGGACTCGCCGAACGAACGTTTCAAAATCGGTTTCGTCGGTTGCGGCGGAATGGGACGCGGCGACGCTCGCGAGTTGGCGTATTTCGGGGACGTCGTCGCACTTTGCGACGGCGACCGCGAACACGCGGAGTCGTTCCAACACGACGGCAATATTACGAAGAAGCCGAACGAAGCGCAAGTCGTTCAAGATTATCGCCGAGTCCTCGAACGCGACGATATCGAAATCGTCGGAATCGCGACGCCGGATCACTGGCACGTTAAAATCGCCGTCGAAGCGTTGTTGGCCGGGAAACACGTCTTCTGTCAAAAGCCGTTGACGCTGACGATCGCCGAAAACCAATTGATTCGCAAAGCGGTCGAAAAAACCGGCAAAACCTTCCTCGTCGGAACCCAGCAACGCTGCGACGTCGACCGCTTTATGAAAACGGCGGCGCTCGTCCGCAAAGGTTTGCTCGGCAAAATTAACCGCGTCGTCGTTTCGCTCGACCAAGGCCCGAACCGCGGCCCCTTCCCGGTCGCCGAGGTTCCCGATCCGAGCCGCTTCGACTGGAATATGTTCCTCGGCCAAGCGCCGGAAGTCGAGTTCCGCTGGGAGCGGGCGCGCGGCACGTTCCGATATTGGTACGATT
Organism: Thermoguttaceae bacterium; assembly: GCA_045545275.1. Lineage (GTDB taxonomy): Bacteria > Planctomycetota > Planctomycetia > Pirellulales > Thermoguttaceae > RUG369. The sequence continues at coordinate 3,763 of JAZQAP010000534.1, forward strand.
ACTCCGGCGGCCAGTTCACCGACTGGGGCGCCCATCATATCGACTGCGCGCTTTGGGCGCTCGGTCGCGACAAACACGGCGCCGGGCCGGTCGAAATCGACGGTCGAATCGCCGAACACGCGTCGCCGCTCGACGAATTCGGGCGCCCGACGGTCGATAATCATTACAACACCGCGACGACGTTCGAAATCAAAACGAAATTCGCCGACGGCGTCGAGCTGGTCGTCAAGAGCGAGCCGAACTCGAACGGAATTCTCTTCGAAGGAACCGAAGGTCGGATTTACGTCAATCGCGGTCGCCTTACCGGGAAACCGATCGAAGACGGCGTCCTCGAGAAGATTTCGCACGACGATTTGGTCGCGCTGAACCACGGCAAACCGCTCGAGTGGACAAAGGAAAACTTCTTCCGTTGCATTCGCGAAGGCGGGCTCCCGTCGTCCGACGCGTTCAGCCACACGTACTCGATGAACGTTTGTCACCTTTGCGCCATCGCCGCTCGCTTGGGACGCGTTATCCGTTGGAACCCGGAAACCGAAACGATCGAAGGGGACGACGTCGCGGCGTCCTTCCTTTCCCGCGAACAACGCAAAGGCTTCGAACTCCCGACGGTCGATTGACCGACGGCGCAAACGTTTTAAGCGTCGCG
>JAZQAP010000535.1:0-2274 GCA_045545275.1 Thermoguttaceae bacterium
TCGAACCCCAAGCGCGCCAGTTTCAGCTCGTCGAAGTCGGCGCTCGGGTAAACCGTTTCGGCGTAAGCGCAAAGCGTCTTCAAACGTTTGTGTCCGTCGGCGCCGTCCGCCTCGACTTTCAGCGTCCAAGCCGCTTCCCAACCGCCCTTGACGAACTCCGCGCCGTCGATATTCGTCGGCTCCGCCCGCCGCGCCGCGAAGTTCAGTCGACCGTCGAAGTAAGCGTTCGCGAAACTTCCGGCGTCGGAAACGCCCGCCAACGCGAACGAATACGACTCGAAAAGCACCTCGCCCGGCGCGTACTCCCAAAAGGGCGCCGCGTTCGTCTTTTGCCGGTACGCGCCCAAGCCCCGCAGGTACGCCAACCGCTCCGGCGTGTGTTTCAGCCGCAAACGAACCGAAAAACGGTCGATCGGCGACGCGATTTGAACGCCCCGCGCGACGCCGTCCGCGACGTCGATCCAGCCGCCGTAATCGACCGCGCAACCGTCCGGCGTCGGAAAGATTCGCGTTCCGAGACTTTGCGTTCGCGTCGCCGACTCGCTCGAACCGTCGTAAGAATCGACGTAACAGTAGTCGTACCAATCTTTCGGAACCTCCGCTTTCGACGAGTACCGCGCTTCGAACTTCCAAGCGCGGTTCGCTGCCGTCGTTTCGGCAAGGGAAATCGACGCGATCGGATTCCCGAAAATATCGCGCGGAAACGCCGCCGCGACGTGTCCCCGCGCCGCCGCGTAAGCCTGCGCCGTCGTCGCGACGCCGGAGACGCAAACGACGTCGAAGGAACGCGTCGACCGCGCCCGATTCTCCGCCGACTCCCGAAAATTCGTTTCGACCGACTCGCCCCCTAACGTCGGCTCGAAACTGAACTTAATAACGTTCGCCAAAATCGTTCCCCCCTTATTTTACGCCGCCCTTAGCGTGAAATCGAACTCGTCCATCCGCGCGACAATATCGCCGAGCAGTTCGTTCGTCCGAAGCGTCGCCTTGACGTTTTCCTCCGCCGGATTGTTCGCGCCGAGCTTTTGCGCGTCGAGCGCCGAAAAAGTCGCGCCGCTCGAAACGGTTCGCGCCGCGACGTCCGCCCCGGCGTCGACCGACTCGAAAAACGACGCCGCGTCTTCTTCGTCGCCGCCGAACGCGTCGAAGTTTTCGAGTTCGCGACGCGCTTTCGTCTCTTCTTCGGCGGCTTTCGACGCGGTAAGAACGGCGTCCTTGCGCTCCTTGGCGGTCGCGTCGGCGGCGTCGATTTTCGCCTGAATCTCGGCGCGCTCTTCCTCCGTCTCCGCGAGTTTGAGCGCGTCGTTAAGAAGCTCTTTGTACGCCGCCGTCTCCTTGTCGATTTGAGCAAGCCGCCGCTCTTTGTCGGTTCGCGACTCGTCGGCGACGCGCTCCTCTTCCGCCGCGATTTGGTCGTTCAGCCGTTTGCGCTCCGCGTCTTTCTTGTCCGCCTCCTCTTTCTCGACGTCGGCGACGCGCGCTTTCCCGTCCGCCTCGATTCCGGCCTTCGCGGTTTCGAGCCGGTAAATTTCCGCGAAATCGTCCTCGGTCGACGCCGACGCGCGCAAAACTTCGAGCCGCGCGTCGATCGCGTCGGTCAGTTCCTTCGTCTCTTTCTTGATCGTTTCGATTCGACGCTTCGACGCCGACGCTTCCCGCGCCGCCCGCTCTTCCTCCGCCTTCGCGATGCGAGCGTTCAAGTCTTCGACGGCCTTCGCCTCCGCCTCCTTCGCCGCGACCGTTTCGGAACTCGTCGCGGTCGCGTCCAAACCGCCCGACGTTCCCGCCGCGTCGACCGGCGCGTTCAAGACGGCGTCGAGCCCGGCAAGTTCCGCTTCGAGCTTCTCGATTTCCGCCGCGTTCTTCGCTTTCGCCGCCGCGACTTGCTTTTGAAAGTTCGCGTCGCCGCTCGCGATAGCGACCTTTGCGTCCGCCGTCGAGCCGTACCGCTCGAACGACGTAAAATATTCGCCCCAACTTTGCCCGCGCTTTTTCCCGATTAACGCCTCGTCCCAACCGACTTCTTCCTCGGCGATTTTGCGCTCGATCACGCCGTCGGCGCCGTTCGCTTTCGCTTCGTCGAGCGCGGCTTGCGTCTCTTTGCGCTTCGCTTCGAGCATCCGTTTGTTCAGCTCCGCCTGCGCTCCCTCCGTTTCCTGCACGCTTTCATCCACCGGATACTCCATCACGTCCTCGATCCGCTCCATCTGGGTCAAGTCGGATCGTAGCCATGTCGTTCTGTGAGCCAAGGAGTTGTCAGGAGCTTTTGTCTTC
>JAZQAP010000536.1:0-6715 GCA_045545275.1 Thermoguttaceae bacterium
CCCCGTCCCCGGCTTTTAACGCGGCGGAGAACTTTTGGCAATGCCTTTTTTTTCGCGCTTAACTTCGCTAAAGCGTTTATTTTTTTCGCTTACGCCGATCTTTCGCCGTCCGTCGCGCCGTCTTAAGCGTCCGGTGTCCAAGGTTGGCGGAGCGTTGTTTCTTGCCGCCTTCGCCCTATTTTCCCCAACCTTCTCAACCCGCCCCGCTTCCGCAAACGACGCGCTTTCGCTCGCCCGTCCGACTTATTTAGTCGACGTAAACGACGCGGTCTCCTTCGACGACGGGGCTTATTCGATCGACGCAAACAGCGCCGGTTCCCCTTTCCCGTTTTTTTCGCGGCGCCGACGTCCCGCGCTCCTTTGCAAATTAGCCGGCATTTCCGCCGCGACGTTAAATTGGGAAGACGACGCAAATTGGGAACCGTTTTTTAACGTCGTCGAAACGGCGCAAGCGGCGCGTTTATCCCATTTATCCCATTTCACCGACGTTTCCTCGACGCTCGCAACCGCCTATTTCCCCTTTTCCTCGCAAGCGCCGCACTCCTCCCTTTCCTCCCGACTCGCGACTACGTCCGCCCCCCTTTCGCTTTCGGAAACGCAAACCGCGCCGGTCGTTCGAGGGGCTTACCTTTCAAACCTGCCGATCTCGCCCTTTCGCGGTCGCATTTTCGCTTACGTCGACGGTTCTTGGGGACGTCAAGACGAACAAAACGAGTCGCCGTTCGCGTCCGGTTTCGACGTCGCGTCGTTTGGCGGCGGCGTCGGGCAGGATTGGCGGCTCTCGAAAAACGCGATTTGGGGCTTCGGCTTCCAAGGGCGCGGTATTCAAATCGACCCCGCCTCGTCGATTTACGAATCGGAAATAGATTCCCTCGCCGGTTTTCTTCGTTTGAGCCTTTTCGGCCCCCTTTGGCGACTCGACTTGTCGATCGGCGCCGCGAAACATTGGAACGGTCAAAGCGCGTCGATTTACGACGTTTTGAAATATTCGTCGACGCAATGGAATTACGAAGCGGAATTCGGAGTCCGTTTCGACAAAGGTTACACGCGCGTCGAGCCGCTCGTCAACGTTCGCGTTACGACGCTTCAAGAGCCCTCCGACGCGGAACGCCGCCTCGTTTTGCTCGGTCGCCCCGGCGACTATTCGGACGCATCCTACCGTCTAAAACTCGGCAGCCGCTTTAGTTGGGAGTACGCGACTCGCTTAGCGACGCTAAAACCTTTTTTAACGGCGACTTGGAACCACGAATTTGGCGACCGAGCCCTTTACGTTAGCGGCGAAAACACCCCGTTCCCGATCGTTTATCGTTACGCTAAACATCGAATGGCGCGCGACCGGCTCGACCTTGGCGGCGGCGTCGACGCGGCGCTTCGGGACACGGTCGACGTTTTCTTCCATTACGACGTCGAGTTCGCTAAAGAATACGCAAACTACCTATTCTACGCGGGTTTTCACAAGAAATTTTAGCGTCGCGTTTTGAAAGGCGGGTCGAATCGGTCGGCGCGCCCTTTCCGACGCTCGCGCTAAATCGCCTATTTTATCTAAATATTTCCTTTTTCCAATTCGAGTCTTCGTCGCCGAAAAAAAAATCGAAAAAAACGCCGATTTTCGCGTTTTGCCGATTGATTTTCACGCGACGAAGCGCTACCCTATTACCTAACGCGGCGACGCCGAACGCTCGCTCGCCGTTTGCGAAATTTTTCCATCTTCCCCTTATATTAATTAACGACGGCTTTTTATCGCGCCGTCGACAAGGAGAACCGCATGTCCCGTCTTAATCGTCGTTCCTTTATGAAAAGCGTCGCTCTTTCGACCGCCGGTTTCGGCCTCGCCGCGACGACCGGCGCTTTCCCGGCGCCCGCTTTTAGCCGCGACGCCAACGCCAACTCGAAACTGAACCTTGCGCACGTCGGCGTCGCCGGGATGCAAGGCCCGTTCCACCGCGGCGGTATCGCGAAGGAAAATCGCATCGGCGTTTGCGACGTCGACGAAAAATACCTCGAACAATTCGGCGCCGAAATGCCGAACGCGAAGCGCTACGTCGACTTCCGCGAAATGTACGCCGAGTTGGGCGACAAACTCGACGGCGTCGTTATCACCACGCCCGACCACACGCACGCGATCGCCGCGATCGAAGCGATGAAGCTCGGGATCGCCGCTTACGTCGAAAAACCGCTCGCGCACGACGTTTACCAAATCCGTCAAATGCAAAAAATCGCTCGCGAAAAGAACCTCGCGACGCAAATGGGAACGCAAATTCACGCCGGCGACAACTACCGCCGCGTCGTCGAGCTGGTTCAATCGGGCGCGATCGGCGAAATTAAGAGCGTCGACGTTTGGTGCGGCACCGTCTGGGGCGGCAAACCGCGCAACACCGACAAACAAGACGTTCCGAAGGGGCTCCATTGGGACCTTTGGCTCGGCCCGGCGCCGGTTCGCGACTACAACTCTTGCTATTTCGGCGGAAACTGGCGTTCGTTCTGGGACTTCGGGAACGGCGGCATGGGCGATATGGGCTGCCACTTTATGGATCTCGTCTTCTGGGCCCTCGGTCTGAAATATCCGACGACGATCGAAGCGAACGCCGCGGAAGCCGCCGACGCCGACTACGCGCCGAAAGACCTGCAAGTCAAGTACGAGTTCCCGGCGCTCCCGGGTTCGAAGTCGCCGCTGACGGTTACTTGGAGCGACGGCGCGCGCAAGCCGGATTCGCTGAAAAAATACGGTCTCGAAAATTACGGGAACGGCGTTCTCTTTATCGGTTCGGAAGGCGCGATCTACTCGAACTACTCGCAACACACGATTCTGCCGAAAGATAAGTTCGCCGGTTTCAAGGCGCCGAACCCGACGATTCCGAGTTCGGTCGGCCATCACCAAGAATGGATTAACGCGATCAAAACCGGCGGTCGCGGCGAAACGACGTGCAACTTCGACTATTCCGGTCGCTTGGCGGAAACGATTCTCCTCGGCCCGGTCGCGTACCGTTGCGGTCAAAAGCTCGTTTACGACGCCGAAAATATGAAGGTTACGAACTGCGACAAAGCGGCGGCGTTCCTGAAGCAAGCCGTCCGCGCCGGTTGGGAAGTCTGAACCGGCGCCTCCGCGTTCGGCGTCGGTCGCAAAGTTTAACGCCTTTCGACCGGCGGCGGACGGAAGCTCGGAACCGGCTCTTCCGCCCCAGTAGTCGGTCGCAAAGTTTAACGCTTTTCGACCGGCGTCCGCAAGCCAAATTTTGCGCGTAAACCTCGGTCGAGCAACGGTTTAAAACTCCGCCCGACCGACGCGATTCGCTCCTTTCTCGACGTTTGCGTTTCCCGACTTTCGAAGCGGGCGACGCAAGCGCCAAGGGCGTTTTGCCGTCTAAAAACGCTCGTTTTTTAAAAGCGAGCGCGTTCTTTCAACTTCAAGCGCGTTCCGCTCCTCGACAACTTCGGCGTCCCGTCGAAAGCGTTTCGCTTTAGAATCGCGACCGGGATTGCCAAGGAGAAAAGCGGAAGAATTTTTAGAGTCGCGACCGGAAGTCCGACGACGCTTGCGACCGGAATTGCCAAGAAAAAAAGAAGCAATTTTCAGAATCGCGAACGAAGTCCGACGACGCTTGCGACCGCGATTACCAAGAGAAAAAGAAGCAATTTTCAGAATCGCGAACGAAGTCCGACGACGCTTGCGACCGCGATTACCAAGAAAAAAAGAAGCAATTTTCAGAATCGCGAACGAAGTCCGACGACGCTTGCAACCGCTTCAAACGCCGCAACGCGTCGATTCGATTCCCCAAAATCTCGACGACAAAGACAAAAATGAATCTAACGATCGCGTCTTTTGCGCCCGCGTCGAGCGGAAACGCACCCTCGGTATCCGAGAACGGCGTCGACGTACCCGAACGCGCCGCGGTAATGCGTCAGCGTCGGTCGCTCGGTAAAAAACGGCCAAATAACGACGATCACGTCGAACCGTCGGCGGCGCCGCTCTTCGCCGATTCGCGCCGCGAAGACGTCGGACGCTCGCGCCAATTTCTTCCGCCGCCGCGCGTCGACGGCGTTCAGCGTCGGGTAATCCGGGTGTTCTCGCCGCCGCGTTTTCACTTCGACGAAAACGAGTTCTCGCGTCTTGCGGTCGAGGTAAATCAAGTCGATTTCGCAACATACGGCGTCGACGTTGCAAGCGATCACCCGCGCGCCGGGCAGGTCGCGGACGTATTCGAACGCGAACCGTTCGCCGTCGAGCCCGAGTTTATCCTTCGGGTTCGGCGTCGGTCGATTCGGCGCGTCGGAAAAATCTTCGAACGTCGTTCCTTGGCCGAACGGTCGCCCGAACCAACGCCGCCAAAGCGCCGGCGCGACGAACTTTAACGCTTCCTTCGCCGCCCAAGCGACGTCGTCCGCCTTCTCCGCGAAGAAACGACCGAGCGAGCGAAAAACGTTTCGAAAAACATTTCCTAACGCTCCGCCGACGCGCAACGTCGCCGTTCGAAACGCGCCGCCGCTCTTTTTCGCCGCCGTTTTTTCGTTTTTCCGCGTCATTTTCGCTTCTCCGCAGTTTTTCTTTTAGTATACCGTCGCGTTTTCCGAAACGCAAGCGCCGTCGGCTTTTCGTCGACAAAAAAACGCCGCTTCGACGCTTAAATCGCGTCGCGACGGCGTTTACCGTTCCAAAATTACGTTAAGGACGCGCGGCGTTTCTCTGTTTCCGATTATTTCGCGACGGCGGCTTCGCCCGTTTGTTCCGAAACCGTCGAACTTGTTTCTTGCGGCGCGGCGTTCAAATCGCGCATCGAGACGTCCGTCAACGGCCCGTAAGCGGTCGGGCCGTAATTAAGCGGCGCCCATCCCATCAAAACGTTGCGTTTGATTTCCGTCTCCGCCATCGAATGAGCGCGAGCGTAAAGGAACGCCTCCATTAGGGTAACGACGCCGTCGCCGTTCGCGTCCCCGCGTTCGGTCAGTCCTTCGGCGAAGCAATAAGAAAAAATCCCGTGTTTCTTGCCGTCGAAATCGGCGTTAAACGCAAGCTCGCCCGACGCGCACGCGCAAAGCGTCCACGCGTTCGCGGGCAAACTCGCGGCGCCGTCGACGCGGGCGTCCGGGCGTCGAATACGACAAGCGTCGAAGAAAAACGCCTTAAGACGTCCGGGCGTTCGTTTCTCCAAATCTTGGGCGAAATCGCTCAACGAAACGCATTTTTCTTCTATTTCTTCGTCTTCGTCCAAGTCCTTAACCGAAAGGTTTAAAACGTCGGTCGGCCGGCAGTAAATTTCGCCGTTTCTTTCCAAACCGAGCGCGGAAAACGCGACGAAAATCATATCGCCAAATTCCGTCTTTTCCTCCAACGTCTTTAACGCGCCCTCGATATTGCTCCGCGTCGCTTCTTGCCCCGTTAAAAGAACGACTTCGAACCCGCATTCGCGCAAACGTTCGCCCAAAAGTCGCGCGTCCGCCGCCGACGCCGGATTCGCTCCGTCCGCGTTCTCGTCGCCGCAACCGACGACCAGCGCGACTTTCTTCACGCGAACTTCGGCAAAGCCGAGCGGCAAAGTCGGCGCGTTCGCCCACTCCGCTTTCCTCTTGGCGGCGGACTTTTCTACGGCTTCCTTCCACTTCGCGTATTTCGCCAACATTCCGTCGACCGCCGCCTTAGACTCTTCGCCCAGCGCCTCGTAAGGGTAAGCGCCCTTCAAGTCGCCGTTCGTCCAGAAGACCGTCGTCGGCTTTTCCGCGCCCTCTTTGACGCTCGCCGCGGTGCGTTCGCGATCGATCTCCCCTTCAAACGCGACGTTTCCGTCGGCGTCGTTGAAACTTACGCGAATTATTTCAAACGCCGCCCCCGGCGCGCCCCAAGCGAACGCCGTCGCCAACGCCAACGCCGCGAACGTCAAACGCGCCGCCCGGCAGCGACCGTTATTTAGACCGAATTTCATTATTTCCCCTCTTAAGCGATTTTCCCAAAAATAACGACGACGCGTTCAAATTTCATCGAACGTTTCAATTAAATCGGCGTTTTCGCAACTTTTATTTAACGCCGCCGTCGCTAAGAGGTAAAAACGCCGGAAATTACGCCAAAAAATTCAAAAAAAAAAGAAAAATGCCGTCTGGCCCCCTAAAAGCGACAAAAAGACGGCTCGCGACGCCGACTTTCCGCCGACGCCGCGAACCGTTTCGCTTCGTTTTCGTCGAAATTTTCACGTTCGGGACGTTCGAACCGCGCCGTTTAAAACGCGTTTTCTCTTTCCGACGCCGCCGAACGTCGAACGCTCGTCGAGCGTCAGAGTTGCACGACGCGAATCGCCGGGTCGAGCCGGTCTTGCAGAATCGTCGTTACGATCAGGTCGAGCGTTTGCGAAGCCGCGTCGCACCCGTCGCAAGCGCCGGTCATCGCGACGTAAACGACGTCGTCCTTCACGTCGACGATTTCAATGTCGCCGCCGTCGCGACGCAAAATCGGCCGAATCGCGGTTTCGACCGTCTCTTCGATGCGCTTCGCCTTTTGATACGGCGACAATTTCGCGAACTCGCCGGGCGCCGCTTTCGGAGCGTCGGTCGTCTCGAACGTCGGGTTTTGCACGACGTCGCCGGTCGCGGTCGTCGAAACGGTCGCCAACGGAATGAAGCCGGTTTTTTTCGGCTCTTCCGCGACTTTCGGCGCTTCGGTCGCTTGCGTCGAAACGGGCGAGAGCGTTCCGTCGAAAACGTCCGGCGTCGGCGCGGCGCACGTCCCGCC
>JAZQAP010000537.1:0-3279 GCA_045545275.1 Thermoguttaceae bacterium
AACCGACGCAAACTTTGGCGTTACAACAAAAAACTTTACAAACGCCGAAACGAAATCGAACGTTTCTTTCGACGTATCAAGGACTTCCGTCGAATCGCGACGCGTTACGATAAACTTGACGTTATGTTTTCGGCGTTTTTAGACTTTGTCGCAATCGTTATTTTACTTGATCGTTAATGGCAACACGCCCTAGAACTTTGGCGGTTACGTCGCGCGATTAGCTTGGAGAATGTCGGGGAAAAAGTCTTTATCAAACGCCCGACCGTTTTAAGTTGTTTGCCGTCGCTCGCCAATCGTTTCGTCACAGGCCCTTATTCCCTATACGAAAGCGCGACGTAATTCAATATCAATAACCGCCTGAGGCGATCGCGTCGAAGTGGTAAGATTGCGTCGGCGTCTTTTTCATTTTTCTTTCTCGACGGCGCCGTGTCAAGCAGTTTATTTCCGAACGCGCCCTCCTGCTTCGTTGTATTGCCTCGGTAAAAATATTTAAATCTCTTACCGATTGCAGGCGGCGTCGACGACTCGCGCGTCGTCTGCTGGATACTCAATATTATTGTCTTCAAAAACAGCGTTTACCGCCGCCATTTTTTCAGCGGAGCGATAAATAATTATCGCTCGTTTCTCCTCTTTTAGTTGCGTTGTAAACGGGCCCAATCGTCGCGACGCTCGTACGACGTTATATCGACTCGCAACCAAGAAGCCAAACCACGCTACCGCCCAAACGGCAAAAATATTACGGTATTTCTGCGTTCTTAAAAAGCAAGACGAATTTCCCCGCGCCGAAGCGCGACCGCCTCGGCTCCATCACCGCTGAGTTTCCCTCGAGTAAAAGCCTAACATCTCTTGCGTCGTCGGTCGTCCGCCCCAACAACTTAAACCGCTAATCTTTACCCTTTTTCCTTCTTGAACAACGGCGATCTTTTCGTCGCGTCATCTTGAGTCCCCTCCAAGACCGACCCAGCGCGGCGACGGTAGAATAGAACGTTAAAACAATTTAACAGCTCTATGAGAGGTAAAATATGGCGTAAAACGATTTAATTTGCGCCTAACCCCTTCGATGCCGCCAAAGAAATTGGCTGAGTCGTCGGACTTATGCCGGAAACGCAAAATCTTGTTGAAGGTTATGTTGCGAAAGCCAAGACCCTCAAATCCGAAGCGCCGACGCCTCAGATTGTTGAAGTCGCTTATCAACCTCAGCAAGCCGACGCTCCGTGTTCGTCGATTTCACAAGACGAGGTCGACGATTTGATTACCGTTAACGATTTCGATATACCTGCGTTGCGCGAGGACGTTAAAAAAACGGAAGAAAAAAAATTGGAATCTCCCGCGCAAAATCAGGATGGACAAGTTTTTACGGAAAACGTTCCTCAAACGTTGAACCCGGCATTACTCCCATCGACGGCAAACGAAATGGCGTTTCGCGGGCGTAATCACAACGAACTGGACTGCGAAAGTTTCCTCGACTTTCATCTTCGCGGACGACGTCAAGACGCGACGCCGCAAGAACCGGAAGTGAATCCGGAGTCGACGGAGCCGCTGGAAAAGAAACGTTCGGGTCCGCTCGGACGTTTCCTCGACGACAAGACCCAAGAAGCGTTCGATGCGATTAACTCGTTGATCGACGAACGTTTACAGGATATTAAAGCGTCGATTGAAGCGAACGCAAAAACGCTTATCGCGCAAGTGTTTTGGCTTACCGTCGCAGCGGGTTTAACTGCGTCTCTTATTACATTAATACTTGCCAAGGCGGTGTTTCCGTTTGTAAAATGGATACTGCAAAAGATTTTAATCGGAATTCGCGACGCAAAGTTTATCCAAGCGTTCAACGCCGCGTTGCAAACGACGACGCAAGAAGAACCTGAACCTGTCGTAAAAACAACGGTTAAAAAGAAAACTGGTAAAAATGGGACGAATGTCAAGAAGTAAAGGCGCTCGCGGTGAACGCGAACTGGCCACGAAATTTGAAGAGATATTCGGATGCAAGGCCCGCAGAGGACGACAATTCTGCGGATCGCCCGATTCTCCGGATATTCAAACGACGTTGCCGGGCGTTCATCCTGAATGTAAACGTGTTGAACGTTTCCAACTTTACGAAGCAATGGATCAAGCGACCGCCGACGCCGGGGATAAAATCCCGATCGTATGCCATCGGAAAAATAAAAAGGAATGGATATTGTGTATGAAATTAAAAGACGCGCCTAAATTTGCGCAACTAATTTCAGACTTTATGAACCGAAAGGAAACAGGAGATGAAAATGAAAATTAAAGATTTAATTACCGTCCTCCAAAAGTACGATCCGGAGCTGGATATTCATGTTCGAGAAGATTGGTCATGGTACAAGGAATCGGGAATCTCACATTCCGAACCAACCGTTACAAAGTACGCGCGTACCCAATACAATACCTACCTTACCGAAGACGAGGGTGATTTGTTTCCCGTCGATATGTTGGACGATGTTATTATTGACGTCGTAGCCGAGCTTTGCGGAGAACAAAACATTGAGTATCACAGCCCGTCTTACGACGGCGAAGAGCCGAGTGAAAAGCAGCAAGAAATTGAAAAGACTGTTCGCGATTCCGTTGAGTACATTTATGTACTTGGTTGATAAGACACTGTTTTGTCCCCCAATTTTCGTTGCTGCCACGTATAATAATAAACCAACAATGGCAAAAAAAGAAAAATTATTTTTTGCTTGACATCTCCAATGGGATCGTTTACAATATCGCTAAGAAATTAAGCAATTAAAGTCAAGAAATTAAAGTGCAACCTTTCCTGCAACCGCATTGATGCAAGTTGTTATTTTACAACGTTGTTATTGGGCGGATTGGGATGCAATTAGCGAATGGCGAAAAGCTGAAATACGGATGGAAAATTTTTATAACGAGATTACTCCCTACTCTCTCGTCGATCATTGGAAAATTGTGTCGAAACAGACCCAAAAGCGTCGCAACTCGATTAAAAAACCGCTGTTGCAACTTTTGAACGAGTTCGACCGAATCGCGCGAAAAAAACACAAGGAAATCGGCCCGCGGACGTTCGCGAGCAAATCCGCGACGCGCTAAACGACGGTTACGTAACGCCTAAGGACGATTTCGCGCTCCCCGAGACGTTCGGAATGTTCGAACCGGACGGCGACGCGCAAGTCGGCGCCGCGTTGCGCCAATTCCTCGCCGCCGCGAACAAAATCGCCGCGCAACGCAAAAACCTGCAAACCGCGAAAGGTCGCCTGCGCTCCATTCAAGACGAGAACGTAACGTCCGACGCCGGGACGCTTT
>JAZQAP010000538.1:0-2283 GCA_045545275.1 Thermoguttaceae bacterium
GCCGCGGATTCCCTTGTAACGGTCTTCGACGATGCTTGTTTTCGCCTTGTCGAGAATTTTAAGGCCGACGATTTTGTCCGTTTCTCGGTCGCGCGCCATATAAAAACTCGACATCGTCCCGGAAATCGCCGCTTTGAGGAGGATAAAGCGCTTTTGGTAGTCGAGCTTCTTTTTTCCGAAAATTTTCTCTAAAAACGACATAAAACGAACCTAACTTTTCGCGTTGCGCTAAAAAAACGACAGATTCCGCCGACTCCTTTATTTTAACACGTCGGCGCGCGATTTTCCAGCGTTTTTTCCGTTTTTTCGCGATTTTTCCCGCCGAAGCCGTCGACTTCAAACGCGAAGCCCGCGCAACCGTTTTTTTTGGCGTATTTTAACGCCCGAAAAAACGACCGAAGGGAAACGCGTTTCGCCCTTTATATTAATGGCGCCCGTTTGCGAAGTCGTTCGCCGGTCGTTTTCGCGCCCGCTCTCGACCGTCGCCGCTCTTGGGGAAGGGCGAGAAAACGGGGAAAAACGAAAAAACGGAGGAAATAAAGCGACTTTACCGCCGCGCTCGTTCGAGTCGAGCGACGACCGCCGCCGGCGCGACGACGGTGAAGCGATTCGGAACCGTTTCGATTTCAACCGGCAAAACGCCGCCCGGGTCGCCGTCGATTTGATAAGGAATCGTCGCGGCGCCTTCGGAGGTCGGGTCGGCGGCGGAGAGGCGGAACGTCGTCCCGCGCCCGAGTTTGGCGTTCGGCAGGAGGCGGTGCGACGAGAACATTTGCGCGCAAAAAACGTCGAAGAGCGCCAAAAACAGTTTTCCGCCTTGGAAAATGCAGTAATCGAGGCGACCGTCGACGCCGACGCAACGCGGAACGAGCGGCAACCCCCAACCGTAACGCGGCAAATTGAAGACGAACGGCCATTTCCCGACGATTTCGCGAGTCGAACCGGGCGCCGCGGCGAAAAGATCGGCGTTTTGGACGGTTCCGGCGCTTTGCGTCGAGTTTGCGGCTTCCAACGTCGCGGCGCTTTGCGGGGATTGCGTCGAGTCGGCGACGTTCGACCCGGCGTTTTGCGGCGCGTCGACGAATTCCGTCTTGATTCGCGGGTAACGATAAGACGCGATCGACCCGAAAATTGGCTTAATATAGGAAAGATAGCTGATATGGGCGCCTTTTTTCGTTTGCCGACGGTAACTTTCCTCCCGGGCGGCGTGCACTTGGCGAACGACGTCGGCGTCGATTCCGGCGCTGACCATCACCAAGAAGAGCCGTCCGTTCGCGCGTCCGGCGTCGAAGCAAATCGTCGCGCCTTCGGCGAGCGTCGCCGCTAATTTTTCCGGTTTGAACGGAATTTTCAAATATTTCGCGATGAGGTTCGCCGTTCCGGAAGGCAAAATCGCGATCGGGACGCCCGGAACGGTTCGGTTCGTCAGCTCCGCCGCGGTGCCGTCGCCGCCGACTCCGACGAGCGCTTGGAGCCGATTTTCGGCGAAAAGTTCGTTCGCGCGGCTCGAAACGACCGCCAAATCGGTGTGCAACTCGACGCAAAACCCCCGTTTTTCCAGCGCGGCTTGCAAACGCTCCGCTCGAACGCGCGGCGAACGGCGTCCCGCTTTAGGGTTGACGGAGATGAGAACGTATTTCTCGGGCTTCGACGCGGGCGACATAGCGGCCTTTCTCGGCGTTAAAACGCGCTGTTTAAGTAAAATTACGGGATTGCGGGAAATAAAAGGAAAACGGATGAATATTAAAATGGGATAAAAGGGTAAAAAGGGAAGGCGGGGAAGCGACGGTTTGGCGGTTCGTCGAAGCGACGAACGTTTCGACGCGAACATCGAAAAAACGTCCGTTCGGCGCCCTTATTAATATTAATGACAAAACGACGGTTTGACGGAGCGTTTTAAGGTCGTTTTGCGTTGTTTAAGCGCCGCTCGACGGGCTTTTCGGTTGCGTCGTTCAAAAACGTTCGTTTGCCGGTTTCGCGAAAATCCGTCAAAACCGGCAAAGTCGCCGTCGCCTTTCGCTTCCGCGGTTACTTCAAAACGTCGGCGAGGCGGAATTTGAGCTTTTCGAAATCGGATTCCGAAATCAAATAAAACCAATCGGCGAGTCGTTCGTTTTTGATCGCCGCCTTTTTTTCGGCGTCCGGAGCGAGGAAGGCGAGTTCCGTTTCGTCTTCGACCGTCGCGGCCAACGTTTCGCGGTCGAACTCGGCGAACGCCAAACAAACGCGCTTGTCCTCGAACTTGCGTCCGAAAAGGAGCGAAATTTTGACGCCGTTTTTCGT
>JAZQAP010000539.1:0-2274 GCA_045545275.1 Thermoguttaceae bacterium
TTCGACCGCGGCGTCCCAAGAATAATCGACGGAAACGTCGGACAAAATCGGCGTGTAAACGTCGTAAAACCTTATATCGTCGAGGTTCATTGCGCGACGGCGCAGGTCGTAATAACGGTAAAGAGCCGGCGTCGCGGCGCGGACGGTCTCGACCAAATTGCGACAAACGCTCGACGGAACGGCTTCGCTAAAAGTCGCGGCTTCGAGCGAACTTTCGAAATTGCGCGCTTTAGCGTAAAAAACGTCTTTGCGAATCGAGCCTTCGAGCGTCGAGGCCAACGTGTTTTGACGTTTGGCGTACTCGGCGTAAAATTTCTCGAACGCCTCTTTACGAACGCTTCTAACCGGCGAGTGCAAAAAGACTTGGAACGTTTCCGGCGTCAGCGGAGTTTCTTTCCCGTTTTCGTCGGCGACCGTTCCGAAATCCATTTCGCCGTCGTTCAAGACGCGGAACGTCTTCGAAGAGGCGCCCGCGACGTCGCCGACCGCCGCCAGCAGCTTCTCTTCCGCCGCCGAGAGCGAATGCGGTTTGTAACGTAAGATACGTTCCAGCTTCAACTTCCAAGGCGCCAATCGCTCGTCTTTAAGGAGTTCGGCCCAACGCTCTTCCGAAAGCGCGAGAAGTTCCGGACGAACGAAACTCGCCGCTTCCGCCGCTTTACTCGCCGCGAGCGAAAACTCGCCCTTCATCGTTTGACGCGCCGGGTCGACGACGTCTTCGACCGCTTTCAAATAAGCGTAAACACCGAGGCGGTCGGCGGTTACGTCAACCTCGCGTTCGTACTCGAAAAACTTAACGAGCGTCTCGACGTCGCCCAATTTGCCGCGGAAATCCTCGACCTTTTCCGCCAATTTCTTCCAATTTTCGAACGCTTGGCGCCAAGCGTCTTCGGACGCGAACATCGGCGTCAAATCCCAAGCGTCTTCCGCCGGCACGTCTTTACGTTCTCTAAGCTCTTGCGTAAAAGCCATTTAACAACTCCTGTTTTACTAACGCGACGCCGCCGTCGCTTGCCGCCGACGCCCAAAATTCGCCTCCGCTCAACGCAAAAACGCGGAAAAGCCCTTATAATTGTACCCGCCGCGGCGCGCAAGTCAAGCGTTTTTTGCGAAATCGCGCAAATTTCCCGACGCGACGCGATTTTTCGCGTTTTTTCGCCGACGCCGTCCGAAAATTGCCGAGAAAACCGCTTGCAATCGCCGCGCCTTTCGTTTATACTAAAGGAAAGCGCCGCGTTCGAACGGTCGCTCGCGTCCGTCGTCGAAGCGCGTCGACCGTTCGGAAACCGTTTCGGCGCGCCTCCCGTTCCCCGAGAAAGGTTCGAAAATGCAACACTTCCCCCGTTTTAACTTCTTTTGCGGAATCGCGTTAGCGTCGGTCGCTTTCCTCGTTCCCGCCGCGTCGACGATCGCCGACGACGCCAAGTCGCCGGAAAACGCCGCGAAACCGACCGTCTTGCGCGTTCTCTCGTACAACATTCAAATCGGACGCGCGCCCGGCGGCTCTTATTCCGACCCCGCGCAAGCGTTCCTCGACCGAACCGCCAAGGTTATCGCCGACGTAAACCCCGACGTCGCGGGACTTCAAGAAGTCGACAATAAAACGAACCGCAGCGGCGCCGACGTCGACCAACTCGCGACGCTGGCCGAAAAAACCGGTCTCAACGGCAAGTTCGAGTCGAAAATCGAGTTGCCGGGCGGCCTTTACGGCGTCGGCGTCCTGTCGCGCGAAAAACCGATCAAAACCGCGAAAGTTTACGTCAAAGGCAGCGCCCACCGCCGCGTTCTGCAAATTTGCGAGTTTGAAAAATACGTCTTCTTCAACACGCACTTTCCGCTGACGCAAGAGACGCGTTTGCAAGCGGTTAAGATCGTCGAAGAAGAAGCGAAAAAGTACGACAAGCCGATTATTCTCGTCGGCGATATCAACGCGACGCCCGATTCGGCGGAAGTCGTCGAGCTGAAAAAGACTTGGCGTTCGATCGGCGCCGACGCCCCGACGTTCCGCGCCGACAAACCGACGGTTCAAATCGATTACATTTTTATCCGCAACGCGCCTAACGCCCGCGTTGTCGAAACTTGCGTCGTCGACGAACCGTTTGCGTCGGATCACCGCCCCGTTTTTTGCGTCGTCGAATTTTGACCGCGTTTCACCGAATATTTCAACTTGTCGCCGAACAAGCGACGAACCGCAATACCAATAAGGACAACGTTTATGCAACTCAATCGCCGCGATTTTATCAAAGCGAGCGCGGGCCTTTGCTTCGCCTCGTC
>JAZQAP010000540.1:0-8296 GCA_045545275.1 Thermoguttaceae bacterium
CCGTTCCGTCGTCGGCGTTCAAACCGCTCGGAATATCGACCGCGTAAACCGGCTTTTCCGAACGATTTAACGCGGCGACGATTCCGTCGAACGGCGCCCGCAACGCGCCGGTCGCGCCGGTTCCAAGAAGCGCGTCGACCGCCCAATCCGCTTGCGCCAATTCGACTTCGAGCCGTTCGAAGGCTTGCGACGAACCGTCGAAAAAGAACATTTTCTCCGGGTTTTGCGACGTTGCGGCGCGAACGATTTCCAAATTCGTTAACGCGTCTCCCCGATAACTTTCCGGCGTTCCGATCGCGACGATTCGACAGTCGACGCCAAGTAGTTCAAGGCGCCGAAAGAGAACGAACCCGTCGCCGCCGTTGTTCCCTTTCCCGCAACAAATCAAGACGCGACGCGGACTTACGTCGCCGTTAAGTCGCGCCGCGTTCTCAAGAAAAACCTCCGCCAACCCGCGCCCGGCGTTTTCCATCAACAAAAGCGACGGAACCTTCCAATCGGCGACGGCTCGCGCGTCGATTTCGCGAGTTTCGCGACAAGACGCCGTTTTCATATTTACCTCCGCTTATTTATCTTGCGCAACTTCTGTCGTCAACGCATTCATCATCTTATTTAACGACAGTTAACATCGTAGCGTTACTTCTTGCGACATACGTAAACTCGGATAAACGCCGCGTCGTCTATTTTTTGCTCGACCGCCAACCCCGTTCGTTCAAACGCCGCTTCGAGAAACCAGTCGAAAGAGCTGTATTCACGAGCGATGTGCGCGTTCGCTTCGCCGCCGGCGCTACTTTCCATCGCGTCGAGAACGGTTTGCGTTCCCTCGCGCCAAGTCTCGACGGGAAAATGGAATACGACGTCGGAAAGATAAAAAACGCCGTTCGGTTTGAGCGCGTCGCCGATTCGTTTTAGCGCGACGACCTTCCAAAAATCGGGCAAATGGTGCAACGCCAACGACGAAACGACCGCGTCGACCGGCTCGGGCAACGTCGGAAACGTTAGAAAACCGGCCGCGAACGTCTCGATATTCTCGATTTTTTGTTCCTCTATCTTTTGCCGCAAAAGCCCGAGCATCGGCGCGGAAACGTCGGCGGCGTAAACCTTTGCGCAAAAACGCGACGCCGGAATTGCAAACGCTCCGGTACCGCACCCCAAATCCAAAACGACGTCGGAGCGCTTCAAAGCGGCGCGCTCCCGAATCCGTTCGAACTCCGCGTCAAAATCGCGAAATTTCAAATGCCGCGACTCGTATTTCTTTGCAACGTCAAGATTTGCATAATCGACGCCCGCGTGTTGAAATTCGTCGTAAAGCCAACTCGGCGCGTCCTCGATTCGTTCGCTCATCGTCGTTTCCTTTCTTTTCTAAATCCTCTTCCGAAACAATTCGGCGTTTTTTCTCAAATTTTCGCGCCGCCGTTCAGACGCGACGTCTTTTATTTCAAGGCTTATCGTCATTTCGCTTTATTTCGTCGTTATTTTGGTTTCGTTCTTCAAACCAAACGACGCATCGTCGCAGGCCTGTCGCTCCCCAAATCGCGCCGAGCAACGTTGTTTGAACGACGAACGCCGCGCCGAAAAGGAACTCGCAACTCGTTCCGCAAAAACCTTTTAAAATTTCCGACGTCGGGAATCCGGCGAGGCGCGCCTTTACCCAAACGCTCAACGGAGCGCCGTCGATTTCGTCAAACGCCGGATTGGTCGACGCCCAAAGATAAGCGGCAATCGCAAGTCCAAGGAACGCGCCGACTTCCGCGCCAAACAAGGTTGGTCGTCGACGCGGATAATCGGCGCCGACGCGAAACGCGGCGCGAGCGCAAACCGTTACGGCAAGGACGGTTCCGAACGCAAAAAACGCAAAAATCTCCCAACTTGGACGGCTCCAAATCGAATCGAACATTTTTTTCCTTTCGACGCTTGCGCGACTTCCGTTCGCACAACAGCAAACGTTGTCATACCGTTAATTACAACTCCTTTTCATCCTAATCGATTTTTCGGCGCGTCCAACTTAACGAGTCCCAAACCAGGTTGGTCGTTCAACAACAATTTCCCGTCGGCGGCAAGTCCGACGCCGTCAAACAAATCGTTGCTAATTAAGAAGTTGCCGTCTAGATCGGCCCAGTCGACCGCCGGGGAGAGTTGCGCGGCGGCGGAAATCGCGCACGACGTTTCCGTCATACACCCGACCATTACCTTCATGTCGAGCGCTCGCGCTAAGTTCAGCATTTTCCAAGCTTCGCGCATCCCGGAACACTTCATCAGCTTGATGTTGATTCCGCTGAAGACGCCCTTCATTCTTGCGACGTCGGTTAACCGTTGCAGCGATTCGTCGGCCATAATCGGAAGCGGACTACGTTCCGTAATCCACGCGATATCGTCCCAGCGCGTTTTTTTCATCGGTTGTTCGACGAGAACGACGCCCCGTTCGCTCAACCACTCGACCATTTCCAGCGCGTAAACCTTGTCGTTCCACCCCTGATTGGCGTCGACGCAAATCGGTTTATTCGAAACGGCGCGCACCGACTCGATCATTTCGCGGTCGCTTTTTTCGTCGCGGCCGAGTTTCACCTTCAACACGGCGAAACGCTCCGCTTCCAACGTCTTTTCTCGCACGACTTCCGGCTTGTCGATACCGATCGTGTACATCGTCGGCGGCGTTTTTTCTTTGTCGAGTCCCCAAATGCGCCACCACGGTTGACCAATCAATTTACCGACCAAGTCGTGCAACGCAATGTCGACGGAAGCCTTTGCCGCGCAATTATTTTCGCAAATACCGTCGACATACGACAAGATATCGTCCAACTCGAACGGACTCTTAAACTGCGACAAATCGACGCGTTCCAAAAACGCCAACACGGACGCGGTCGATTCGCTCAAATAAGGCGGCGTCGCGGCTTCGCCGTACCCGATGACGCCGTCGAGTTCGATCTCGACTTGCACGCCTTGCGTCGTTTTGCGCGTCGAACCGGCGACGCCGAACGCGTGTCGCAGCTCAAGCAAATACGGGCGAAACGAAAGTCGCATCTTGCCGATTTTATTCGACTTACCGTTTCCGTTCGTTGTTTCGTCGACCGCCGCTTTCGCGTTCGCAAAACCGGAAACGCTCCCAAGCGCCGCGCCGGCGATTCCGGTTAAAAATCGTCGTCGAGTCGTCATTTTTCTCTCCTTAAATATCGTCGATAAGTATTATAATAAAAACGGTTAAAATCGCTTAAAAAAACAAAACAAACAATGTTCGACGCTCCGTCGCTCAAACGTTCGAACGGCTTTCGAATCCCGCGACGTCGGCTCTTATCTCGCGCGGTAAAAGGGGTTGTCGCCAATCCATTGGAAATACTCGTCTTTCGGAGCGCCGACGTATCGAACCGCCTTAATCAACTGCGACGCGTTGTACGCGTCAAAGTCGGGCGCGTCGGGGTTAAGGCTGTTAACGCGAACGCTTGTCGCCGAGTGTATGAAGCGATCGTCGCCGAGATAAATTGCGACGTGCCGATAATACGTCGAGCCGTCCGCTCGTTTCGCGCCGAAAATCAAGAGATCGCCGGGCTTTAGCGCGCTCCGTCCTTGCGTTAAATCGACCTCGACGCCCTCGCCTTGCAGGAGACTGACGTCGCGTAAAATATTGAAACCGTTCAAGTAAAAAGAAAGCGACGTCAACCCGCTGCAGTCGACCCCTTTCGCCGACGTTCCGCCCCAAACGTAAGGCGTTCCGAGAAAACGTTTTGCGGTCGCGATCAACCGTTCCGCGCTCAGCTCTTTATTCGCGTCGAGCCAAGCGCTCCATTCCATCGCGCCGCTCTTGCGAATCCAACCGAGCCGCCCGTCCGGCGTCTCGACGCGGTAAAAGTCGCCGCTTGTTTCTTTGTTTTTCCAAACCGTTACGTTGCCGGCGGTTAAGTCGGAAATCGGCGCCGAATTTTCGTTCGGTTCGGAGTAAATCGAGCCGAACGCGTCGAGCCAAATCAATTTTTTCGCGTCGACCCAGCGATTAAACTCGTCCCGCGTCGCCGATTTAACGCTTCCGGCGGTCGTGTAACCCAAGTAACCGTCGGCGTTTTGGATTAGGAGCCAACCGCCCTCGCGCTTCAAAATCCGAACCGGCGTTCCCATCCGCGACTGCGTCGTCAGCTCCGCCGAGTAACGCGCCTCTTTGCGAATTTGAATCGTCGAGAAGTTAGCCCAACCGAAAAAGCGTCCGTCGAGCTCGGCGTTTTCCTCCGGCAGTAAAACGGTTTCAACGCGCCATTTAGGAAATTCCGCCGCGAACGTTTTCCGAACGGCGTCGCGAGCGCTTCCGAGCGTCGTTTCGAACCGAACTGTTTGCGACTCCGCGTCAATTTCCCAATCGAAAACGTTCAAGCGCAAGTCGTTAATCGTTTCTTTTCGCAGTTCGACAAAGCGTCGCTCCAACGCGTCCGCTTCGTTCACCGTCGACCTCGCGTCGTTGGCGACCGCGACCGCCGCCGTTTCCGCCAAAAGCGTTTCGCCGCTTCCTTCGGCTCCGCCCGTCGCCGTCAAAATCGCCGCAATCGTTAAAATTCGCCGTCCTAACGTCGCAACGCGGCGCTTCGCCGTCGAAATTCTCTCAATTTTTTTCGTTTGTTTCGCGCGCATCTTGTTACGTCGCCTTTCGTTAGGTCGGTTTTATTCGCAAATCGGCGCCAATTTCGGCGTTTTTTCCGCAAAAACGCTTGCGAACGCGCCGCAAATCGGTTATACTTGGGACGTTGGAGCGCGACGGTCGCCGCTCCCGATTCCTCCCTTGCAACGAAAGGTCGCCCGATGAAAACGACGCTTCGCCGCGCCGCGTTCGCCCTCGGAACGCTCGCCCTCGTCTCCGTTATTGTACCTCTAAAATCGACTTTTGCCCAGCAGGACTGGGAAAAAAAGGCGATAGAATCTATCGAAAATAGCGATTTTTCCGCCGCCGTCGCCGAACTTTCCGCCCTCGAAGGGCTCTCCGACGCCGAAAAGAGCCGCCGCGATTGGCTGATCGAGTTGACGCGTCGCATCCGGATTGAATTTCCGCACAATGAAACGGAAATCAAAGAACAACTGGAAGAAGCCGGGCTCGACTCGAGCGACGAGCAAATGCGCGCTTGGGAGGCTTCGAAAGCGCTCGAAATGCGTCCCATCGACGGCGAACGCCGCTACTTCAAGCACGCGGTTTCGAATTTGCGCCGAATCGACCGCGAACTCGCGAAAACTCGGCCGGTTAGCGGCGGCGACCGTCAGCGGTTCGAGTCGCGCATCGCCAACGTTCGCTCGATTCTCGACGCGTCGGACGGCGCCGGCAAGCTAACGCATAAAGTTCGCAACCGCTTCACTTGCGTCGCTACGATTCCGGCGAACGCCGTTCCGGCGGGAGAAACGGTTCGCTATTGGGCGCCCTTCCCGCGCGAGTCTTGCGGGCGTCAACAGGACGTCAAGCTGATTTCGACCAATCCGGCCGACGGTCGCGTCGCTCCGGCGGGCGATTTGCAGCGCTGCGTTTATCTCGAAAAGACCGCCGTCAAAGACGAACCGACCGTTTTCACTATCGTCTTTGAAACAACGACTTACGCGCAATACTTCTCGCAAGACTACCTCAAGAAAAAGGCCAAGCCTTACCTAAACGACGAATTTTACCGCTTCTATACCGAGGAACGCCTCCCGCATATGGTAAAGTCCGACAAAATAAAGACTTGGGCGCGCGAAATCGTCGGCGACGCGACCTGTCCGGTCGAGAAGCTCGTCCGCCTCTTCAACGCGATCGACGAACGCTATCCTTGGGCGTCGTCGAACGAATACGGAACGATGCTCTGCATTCCGGAATACGTTCTGCGCGAAGGACACGGCGACTGCGGTATGTTGTCGCTTCTGCTGATTTCGGCGCTCCGCAGCGAAGGAATTCCGGCGAAATGGCAAAGCGGCTGGATTACCCGTCCGAGCGGCGAATGCGGAATGCACGACTGGGCCGAGGTTTACTTCGAGGGCGTCGGTTGGGTTCCGGTCGATATGTCTTACGGACTGATGGACGACGATAACCCGAGCGTTCGCGAGTTTTACGCCACCGGGCTCGACCAAACGCGACTTGTTGTCAACGACGATATCGGGCGCGACTTCACCCCGGCGAAAACGCACTTCCGCAGCGAGCCGGTCGACTTCCAACGCGGCGAAGTCGAGTGGAGCGGCGGCAACCTTTACTTCCCGGAATGGTCGTTCAAGATGACGGTCGAATTCCCGGAAGAATAACGCAACTCCTTTAAAAGCGACGCTTGCGGCGAGCGTTTTCGCTTTCGTTCGACGAGGCGTCGTTCCTTTTTTTTCGTCGGGCGTTCTTGCGCCTTTCCCGTTTTTTTTATCGGGCGTCCTTGCGCCCCCCCCTTTTTTTACGCGCGCCGTTTTCCCCGTTAACCCAACGATCGGAACCGTTATGACAACGTTAAAACAACTTCCCCGCAAGCGCGGCGCCTTGTCGCGTTTTCTCGCTTTATCCGCCGCCTTAACCGCGACCGCCGCCTTGTTCGCGCCGTCGACTTCCGCCCAAGAAGCGTCGACGCAAGCGCCGTCTTCCGTTCGTTTTACGGTCGACGCGACAAAACGAAGCGACGCGTTGATCGGCAACAAAGTCGCCGTCGTCAACGTTTGGTCGCCGAACTCGCTGACGCTTCCCGCGAAAGACGAAGGCGGAAACCTAAGTTCTTTCGTTGAAACGGTTCAGCTAATGCAAGCGACCGGCGGCTCGGCGGAGCGCGACCTTTTCGTCGACCCGGCGAACCTCGACGTTCTCGACGATTACCGCTTCGATCCGTTGGTCGACGCTTGCCGCCGCGCGCTGCAACTCCGCGTCAAACCTTGGATTAAGTTAAGCGTCCCGGCGAAATTTTCCCGAGAAAGCAAGGTCGGCGTCTTCGGCGTCGACGTCCTGCCGCCGGACGATTACGACGTTTATTACCGGTACGTCCGCTCGCTCGCTCGAAAGCTCGTCGACGAATTCGGGCTCGACGAAGTGCGCTCTTGGCGGTTCGGCGTTTTGACGGAATTCGAGAACGGAGACTGGTTTAAGGCCGCCGACGGGACGCCGGAGTCGAGCCGCGCGGCGTTTTTCAAGCTGTACGATTATTCGGTCGCGGCGCTCGACGACGAACTCGGCGGCGAAGTTTGCATTACGGCGCACGCAATGGCTTGCACCGAGGGACTTTGGGACGAACGCGACTTTTTCGAGCATTGCGCCAAGGGCGTCAACGCGAAAACGGGCAAAGTCGGAACGCGCCTAAACGTTTTCGCCGTCTCGTATTACGACGAGGCGCCCGGCAAACCGCACCCGCTCGACCTCCCGGGAACCGTCGCGCGGGTTCGCGCTAAAGCTCGCGAATGCGGACTTAACGACGTAGTTTTCGGCGTCGACGAGGGCAGGATTCTCGCGTCGAAAAAGGGCGCGAAAGCGGGCGATCTCACTTGGCGTATCGTCGGGCAGACGTATCAAGCGGCTTACGACGCGCGGCTCTTCAAGATTATGCTCGATAACGACGTAAAGTATTTCTCCGCTTGGAGTTATTCGAGCGGTTCCGCTTGGAACGGCTATCCGCTCGTCGCGTTGCGCGTCGCGGAAAACGTCGCTAAGTTCAAAGATTCAAAACGGTTGGAAACGACGGCGGAGAAAACGCTCGGCGAAGGCGTCGAGAGCGACGCGGTCGCGGCGTTCGACGAAACGACGCAAACCCTTCGTTTGACGGCATTTAACTTCAAGGACGATCTCGAATACGCCGATTCGCTCGCCGTCGAGTTCGGCGTTTCGGCGCCGTTTTGGGCCGGTCGCGAAGTGAAAATCGTCGAAAAAACGGTCGACGACCGAATCAATTTCTTCCCGCAATGGCTGCGCGACAAGGCGGAACTCGGGATTTCCGACGCCGTTTTCCCTTGGTCGCCGGACAGCGGTTGCCTCGACTCCGGGATTTACGACGCCGCGACGCGCCAACTTTATTTCGAAAAGTTGCGTCCGAAATACGTCGAAATCGCGAACCGCCCTTACTCGACCGAGCGAACCGCTAAAGTTGGCGCCGACGGACGGTTAACGCTTCAAACGACGCTTGCGCGGCACGGCGTCGTCTTTTATGAAATTTCGCCGGTCGCTCCGGAAAAATGACGCGACGCCACAACGCGCCGCAAATAAAAACCGCCGCGTTCGACGTTCCGAATCGCGGCGGTTTTTATTATTTAATCGTTTAAGCGCAAACCGTTTCAGCGAAAGCGCTTACGCGTTCTTCTTCGTCAATTTTTCGACCGCGTACGCCGCCGGGGAAATCGTCTTTTTGCG
>JAZQAP010000541.1:0-2013 GCA_045545275.1 Thermoguttaceae bacterium
CTCCTCGACCTCGACGCTTTCGAACGCGCCGTCGAGCGCCCAAGCGGCCAACGTTTCGAGTCCGCGCGGAATTTTAAACGCCTTCAACGCGGTTCCGGAGAACGCAAACGCGCCGATTTCGCCGGTTTCGCTCGACAGTTCGAGCGTCGCCAGCTTCGAACAACCGGAAAACGCCCGCTCGCCGATTTTTCGAACGCTTTCAATCGCCGCCGATTCCAGCGACTTGCAATCTTGAAACGCGCTTTTTTCGACGTTTTGCAAGTTTTCCGGCCAATCAAACCGCTCGAGCGCGACGCACGAAGCGAACGCCTCCGCTCGAATCGTTTCAAGCGCCTTCGGAGCGCCGACGACCGACTTCAAGTTAGCGCAGTACGCGAACGCCTTTTCGCCGACGTTTTCGAGCGTTTGCGGAAGAACGAGCGATTCGACCGCGCCGTTGAAACACGCGCTTTCGGCGATCCAAACGACGCCCTCCGGAACGACGATTTCGCCCCGGCGACCGGTCGGGCAAGCGATCAGTCTTCGCCCGTCTTGCGACAAGACAAGCCCGTCGACGACTTGCAAGTTTTGATTTTGCGTCGCGCTATTCTCAAATCCCAAGAGCCTTCGACAACCGGCGAACGCGTTTGCTTCGATTCGATAAACCCCGGCGACATCGAACGTTTCGAGCGACGCGCAACCGGCGAACGCCTCGGGCCCGACGACCGCTTCCTTAAATTGAACCGTTTTCAACGCGACGCAGTCGGCGAACGCGCGCTCGCCCATTTCGGCGATAAACGTATCGACGCGCAACGTTTCGAGCCGGTCGAGCCCCGCTAAAGCGTTCGGCGCGATCTTTCGAACCGGACTTCCGCCGATTTCTTTCGGGATATAAAGCGTCGTCGCCGTTCGACCCGCTTCGCGAACCCCGGTAATCGTCGCGCCGGTCAGCTCCTTGACATATTCGAACGCGGCTTCCGGCGTCGGCGCGAGCGTCGCGATCTCCGTCGGTTCGTCCGCGGCGCTTTTCCCTTCGGAGGCCTTGGACGCGGCGGTTTCGGCGACTATTTCCGCTTCAATATTCTCTATTTTGCGCTCGAGCGTCTTGTCGTCGACGCGAATCGTCAGCTTGCCCGCTTCGAAATCTCCCGCCAAAAACGCCGTTTTCCCGAACTTTGCGCTCTTCGACGTCAAAACGACTTCGCGCAAGTCGCACCCGCCGAACGCGCCGACTTCGATCGTGTGAACGCCCGCCGGAATAACGACGCTTGTAATCAACGGCGACCCGCTGAACGCCCAAGACTCGATCTTTCTAAGCGATCGCGGTAAAACGATTTCCGACATTCGATAAGCGCCGAACGCGCCCTTCTTAATCGTTTCGACGCCTTCCGGAACGACGTATCGATATTTTTTCCGCGAATCGCCCTCTTCGCGAGTCGCGTTTTTGCGGTAATCCTCGTTATCGACGACCAATCGGTAAAACGTTTTGCCGTCTTTACTTAGCAACGCTCCGTCGACGCTTTTATAATTCGGGTTGGCGGGATCGACTTCGAACGTCGCGAGCCAAGAACAAGAGTCGAACCGTTCGTCGAGTTGTTCGACGCTCGCCGGAACGCTAATCGACCTAAGGTTCGGACAATTTCCGAACGCGCCGGCGTCGATTTGCTTCACCGTCGCCGGAATCTTGACGGTCTGCGCACTTCGGTCGTCTCCGAAAGCGCCCTTGGCGATCCGTTCGACGCCCTTCGGAACGACGCGCGTCGCAAAGGGGCCGGGCCCGCCGACAAGAAAGAATTTTTCCGTCGGGGCCGCGTCGGCCTCGGTATTTCGCGCCATTCGATAAAGCGTTTTGCCGTCTTTGCTTAAAAGCGAACCGTCGACGACGCTAAAGATCTCGCTCGTTTCGGCGACCTCGAACGCGGTCAACGCCGAACAACCGTCGAACGTTTCGTCGATTTGACGCAAGCTCGCCGGAATCGCGATTTTTTTCAACGCGGAACAACCGCTCAACGCCCCGGCGCCGACCGTTTCGAC
>JAZQAP010000542.1:0-2279 GCA_045545275.1 Thermoguttaceae bacterium
GGGTACGCTCGGGCGACCGGCGAAGTCGGCGTCTGCATGACGACGAGCGGGCCGGGCCTTACCAACGTTATCACCAGCATCGCCGACGCGAAACTCGACAGCGTCCCGATCGTGATTATCGCCGGACAGGTCAACTTGACCGACGTCGGTTCCGACTCCTTCCAAGAAACGCCGACGACCGAAGTTTGCCGCTGCATAACGAAGCACCACTACCTCGTTCAACGCGTCGAAGATTTGGCGCGCGTCGTCGACGAAGCGATTTTCGTCGCGAAATCGGGACGCCCGGGCCCGGTTTTGATCGATATTCCGAAAAACCTGCAAGTCGCGCAATGTTATCCCAATTTCGCCGAAGCGCGCAATTTGCCCGGTTACCCGGAAAAAAATCCGGAAATCGATTCGGACGCGATTTACGACATTGTCGCCAAAATCAACGCGGCGAAGCGTCCCTTAATTTTGGCCGGCGGCGGGGTCGTTTCGGCCGACGCTTGCGCCCTGCTCCGCAACGTCGTCGAGAAAACCGGGATTCCGGTCGCGACGACGATGACCGGGTTGGCCGGTTTCCCCCGCGACGACAAAAACGCCGTCGGAATGGTCGGGATGCACGGGACTTACGCGACGAATATGGCCGCCCGCGAATGCGATTTGCTCTTGGCGTGCGGCGTTCGTTTTAGCGACCGCGTCGTCGGCGCCCGCGATTCCTTTGCCCCGCGCGCCCAAATTATCCATTTTGACGTCGACCCGTCCGAATTTAACAAAGTCAAAAAGGCGAAACGAACGGTTCTCGGCCATTTGAAGGACTCGTTGGCGGCGCTCGATTCGGAGTTGGCGCGTTCGTACAAGAAAGTCGACTTGACCGAATGGCGCGAACGCATCGCCGCTTGGCGCGCTTCGAAACCGGTTCAATATTCTTTCGACGAAATCGAGAAGGCGGAAGACCTTATTACGCCGCAATACGCGATTTCGGAGTTCTCGAAAGCGACGCAAGACCTCGATACGATCGTTACGACCGGCGTCGGTCAACACCAAATGTGGACGACGCTCTTTTATCGTTTCAATAAACCGCGAACTTGGATTTCGAGTTGCGGACTCGGGACGATGGGGTTCGGGCTTCCGGCGGCGATCGGGGCGAAAGTCGCGCGCCCGGAATCGCTCGTCGTCGCGGTCGAAGGAGACGGCAGCCTCCAAATGAACATTCAAGAAATGGCGACCTGCGTCGCGGAAAACATTCCGGTGAAGGTGTTGCTGGTCAATAATCAGCACCTCGGAATGGTGATGCAATGGGAAGACCGTTTCTTCAAGAAAAACCGCGCCAACACTTACCTCGGCAAGGTTTCCGACCCGGAAAACTTCGGCGGCGGCGACGGTTATCACCTCCCGAGCCGTTATCCGGACTTCGCGGCGATCGCTCGCGGATACGGTTGGGAGGCCGTTTCGGTTGAAAAACGCGCCGATTATCCGGAAGCGTTGCGCCAAATGCTGGAAAGCGAAGGTCCGTTCCTTCTCGACTTGCGCGTTCCGTATTGCGAACACGTCTTGCCGATGATTCCGCCGGGCGGCTCGGTCGAAACGATTATTTGCGAGTAAAACTCGCCGCGACCGTTAAAGTTTAACGTCAAAACGTCGGTTTGTCTCCAAGCCGACGTTTTTTTACGTCGCTATCGCCTCTTTTCGAACGCGGTTCGAGCGAAAATCGAACGTTTGTTTTCCTTGGTTTCGCTTGTTTTTCCTTCAAACGTTCGCCGACGTCTTTCAAACGCGTTCCTCGTTTGGCGTCCAGTTCGGCTTTTTTCGCCGTTTTGAGTTAAAATCGGAAAAATTTAACGAAAAAACGGCGTCAAGCGTTGGCGTTTGCGGAAAAGACGTTAAAATAAAGAAGACGCGTTAACTTTACCCCCGTTTTTTCGCGAAAGTCCCTTATGTCGCCCGTTTCTCCCTCGCCCGCCGACCGTCCGAACGTCGACTCCGTTTCGGCTTCCAACGCCGCGCCCGACGAAAGCGTTTTTGAAAAACTCCCAAAGGCGCCCGAACTCCTCGACGCGTCGCCGGAGCTTGTCGGCTCGAAACGCGCAAAGTCGACGAAATCGCTAAAATCGGCGCCGCGACCGAGCGAAGACGCCGCCGCGCCGTTCGATTTCTCGAAAGTTCCGGCGAAATACGCTCGCGACGTCGCGCCGGCAAACTCTTCGCTGCTTTCCCAAACCGCCCCGACGCTCGCCCCCCAATCGAAGTCGGAGGCCAAGCGGTCTTAGGAAGACAAAAGCTCCTGACAACTCCTTGGG
>JAZQAP010000543.1:0-9548 GCA_045545275.1 Thermoguttaceae bacterium
CATTTGGCTCGTTCCCCCGGGACTCAACCCCGAAGAAGGTTGACGCGCCGTCGCCGAAATCGCGCTCGAGCGTTGCGTCGCCTGCGCTTTCGACGCGTTGACGATGTTCGCGGCGATCGAATAGTGCCACGTCAACTTGTCGACCGGAACCCAGCCGGCTTGCGCGCCGAGCGGCTCGTTGTTCTTTTCGGCAATCCAAGCCCAGCCGTCCTTAAACTTCGCGACGGTCAACAGGTCGAACGTTTCCGCTTTCGCGCCGGTCTTTTCGCTTTTGTCGGTAATCAGTTCGACGCTGTTCCACTCCTCGGCGGAACGCGGCGCGTCCGCGCCCTCCGGAACGTTGCCGCGCGCCGGATGCGTCGACTTCACGTAAAGCTGCAGCTTCATTCCGACTTGCGCCCAGTCGTTCATCGCTCCTTCGTAATCGCCGAGCGCGCGCCGAGCGCTCCCGCGCAACTCCCACGCCAGCGCGTTGTTCGGCGCGCAGGCCAACGCGTAACTCAACGCCTTTTCGCCGACCTTCAGCGGTTTCGGCGTCAAATTCGAGCGACTCAACTCGTATCCGGAACGCAACAGGAATTTCGAGTCGCTCCAGCGCCCGACCTCCTCTAAACTCGCGTCGCCCGCGACGAAATCGTCGAGCTTGACGCGCGTCATCGTCGGCAAATTCGCCATTTGCGTCGACGCCATGAAGAGTTCCGGCGACTGAAAGCCGCGCACCTTGCTTTGCGCGTAATTGTACGCTTCGTTTAGGGTTACGTAACCGTCGCAGCACTCCGCGAAGTCCGCCTTTCCTTTGAGCCCCTCGACGAAATGGTACGTGAACGCGCCGTAAGTCTTGCCGCCGACGGTCGTTTCGCGCGCTTTTTCGCCGGTCGAGCAGCTCGTCAGGACGAAAAAGCCGCCGTTTTTACGTTGGAAACCGGCGCCCTCGTTCGCGAGCATGTCGGTAAATTCCCGCGCGAAGTCGGCGTTTTGGCCGTCGGCGTTACGGCAAGCGTCGAACACGACGACGACTTCCTTCGCTTTCGCGTTTTTCAAGACGTCGAGAACGGCTTCGACCGCGATTAAGTTGTTGTCCAATCCCTTTTGAAGAACGGCGCTTCGGCCTTCTGCGCCGTCGAAACTCGTTCCCTTGACGTCGCTCGGGCAGAGGAAACTCTTGCCGTCGTAATTGACGCCGTGTCCCGCGAAAGTTACGATCAAACGGTCGCACTCCTTCCCGGCTTTTTCGGTCAACGCGTTCATAATATTGGCGCGACTCGGCGTCGCAACCGCGTCCAAGTCCGCTTCGTCGTCGCCGAGAACCGTCAAGACGCCCTTCTCCGCGTAAGCGCTTTCAAACCACGACTTCAACTGTTTCGCGTCGTTGGCGCACCCCTTCAGCGTTTCCAAACGACCGCCGTAATCTTGCGCCGCGACGAAAAGCGCCTCGACGCGACCGTCGCGCCACTTTTCCGCCGCCGTCGCGAACGCCTTTTTCGTCGCCGGCTCTTGCGTCGCGGTTCCGGAACCGGCGGCGTTCGTCGCGGCGTTCGACGCTTGACGCTGCGTCGCTAAATTCTGTTGAACGGTATTGGCGAAACCGGGCGAAATCTGCGCCCAAACGGTCGCGCCGCTCAACGCCCAGCCCGCCGCCAACGCGACGCCGAGCGCCGCGCGCTTTTTATTCGTTAACGTCATCGCAACACCCCTCCTTTTTCCGAACCGCCTCGCGTTCCGGCGTTTCGCCCGCTCGACGCGCCGTCGTTCGCTTTCGGCGCTTGAACGCGAGCGCGGTTTTTGCGATTGCGCGCGCTCTCTTGCAACGCTCGGTTTTTCGGATTCGTCAGCTCCGCTTCGATTTCGGCGAAAATCTCCGCCGGGATCGGCTCGGCGCGACGCTCCGCGACGGCGAGCGAATACGACGCGGAACCGTTGAAAAACAACTCGACGGAGCCGTCGCGAGCGTTGTCGCGAACGTACTCGGCCAGCTCAAGCGCGCCGACCCAACCGTCGCCGTTGCGCGCGACGTCGGCGTACCCTTCCAAACCGTTCGCCATCGTTCGATAGAACGAATCGACGGTCGCGTCGTCGAAGCGCGCGTCGCTCGTCAAAACGCGAACATAACTAAATCCTTTCGCCGTCTCGTTTTCTTCTTCGTCGTCGGCGCTTCGCGAACCGACGCTTTTCAAGTCGACGTCGGCCAAATTCGACGCGGAATCGGCGCCGCGCGTCGCTTCGGTCGACCAAAAGTTAATCGACAGGAAGACGCGGTCGATCGGATAACAATTTTCCTCCGGCTTCGTCAAGGCGCTCTCGATCGAGGCGACGTCGATCAAACGCTCGTCGTCCGCGCCGGAAATTTCCGACAAGGGCGCGTCGCACGGAGCGATAAAATTGCGCGTTTGCCCGTCGACTTCGACCGAGACGCCGCCGGCGATCACGTAAAGCTGCACTTCGCACGGCGCGGCGACGTCGGAGCCGCGCCAGCGTCGCAGTTCGGCGTCTTCCGGGTCGAGTTGCACGCGATCGTCGACGTCGCGCAACGCGTTCAAAATCGCCAAGACGTTCGCTCGCGTCGGACGGCGCGCCTCGTCGGTCGCGTCCGTCGAGTACGCGAAGATATGGCTCGACGGCACGCCGCTTTTACTCAAACTTTCGCAAAATTCGGCGCGCGCCGCCGCCGTCTCGGCGTTCGACGCGGCGTCGGAGGCGTCGATTAAGATCGCCCAACGATTTTCCGACGGCAGGGGCGAGTCTTGCGCTCGCGCCGCGCCGACGCCGATGCAAGCCGCGCCGAGCGCGACCGCGGTTAATAAGCGTTTCACCAATCTACTCCTCGTTTAAACTTAAATTCCTTGTTTCGCTCCGCTCCGTTCGCGCCCGTTCAACGCAGGACGCCGAGCGGAGCCGTTTCGCGTTTAACGTCGTTTCGTTTCTTGCCCGTCTTCAATTCTTTCGAGCGATTCGCGCCTCGCGTTCCGGCGTACTCGTTTTCCGCCGCGACCGGTTCCGCCGTCGCGACCGCCGCCCCGGAAAGCCCGCTCTCGGCGACGCCCAACTCCGCCAACCGCGAAGCGGACGCGTAACGCAGTCGGAAACACGCGAGTTGGTAGTCGACCTCCATACCGGAGCGCGCCTCGAACACCTTAAACGTTTCCCCGCCCTCTTCCGTCAAAACGTCGCCGACGTCGCGCGTCGTCGGCGTCGGTTTCAGGGCGTAAAACGCGACGTCGATCATGCCGTTTTGCCCGGTCGAAGCGCCGACCGAAGCCGACGACGCGACTTGGAACGCGTTCCCGGCCGCGTTGAAGGCGCCGCCGTTTTCGTCTTTTTCCATAACGCGGTAAAACGCGTCGTAGACGCCGCCTTCCGCCAACCGCAAGCTCCACCAGCGCGCGGAGTCGAGCCGCGCGACGGGTTGCGAGACGGCGCTTCGCGTTCCGGCGTACAACTGCGATTCCGCCTGCGGAAGCGTGTTGCGCCCGTCGATCAAAAGGCGCAGACCGACGCTCTCCGGATTCCCTTCGTAATTCGACGGTTGCGCGACGACGCGGTACGTTTCGCCGGGGTTCAGCTCGACCCAGTTCGCGCCGTCGGAATCGCGATAAATCGGGCGCTTTTGCCAAGTCGCGCCGCCGTCGAGCGTCGCTTCCACCGTTACTTCCGGCGCGGTAAAGGAAACCGTCGGATTTTCGACCGGCTCCGCGACCGGCGGCGCGGACGGCGCGGCGCTCGGGTCGCCGATCGAGATCGAACCGGCGGGCCGCGCGTCGTTCGCGAACGTTTCCCCGGCGTTTTTGGGCAAAATACGCGCCTTCACTTCGTCGGCGCGCCCCTCGGCCTCCGCGTCGTCGAAACGACAGGTCAGGACGTATTCGCGCACCGTTTTCGCTTCGCCGTTTTCGTCGTCGACGACCTCGCGCTCGACCAGCTCGACGGTCGCGTCGACGTCGACGGCGCCGCTCGCCCCCTTGTCGTCGAGCTTTTCCATCAACGCGTCGACGCTCTTTTGCAGGTAGTTTTTCGCGCCGACGGCGAAGGAGTTCAGCCCGTCGACCGCTTTCGCGTCTCCTTCCCAAACCTCGCCGCCGACCGTCTTCACGTTCAAGGCGATCTCGTCTCCGCCCAAAAACGCGGCTTTCGTTACGAGTTGCTTCGCGACGGCTTTCATCGCCTCGGCGTATTTCATCGGTTTGACGTCGCACACGACGAACGGTTTCGCGTCGCGCTTCGCGATCACGTAAGACGTTTGATTCTTGCGATGGAACGCGGCGTTCGCGTCGACGTAAGCGAACAACTCGTCCGACGCGATCTTGCCGTCCGCCTCGCCGTCGAGCGCGCCGTCGGCGAAGCCCTTCAAACCGGCGTTCAGCCAATACGTAAAGATCGAAACGGCGCCTCCGTCGGCGACGTCGTTCGGATCTTCGACGGTCGGCGTCCAAGCGTCGGCGCTTTGCTCGGCGGAACAACTGGCCAACGTCGTAACGCCGGCGGGCCCGTCGTATTCGATATAATGTTCGAATTCGTCGAAACTTGCGACGGCGCGCGTTCCGGCGGCGTGGCAACAGTCGAGCGACAAAAGGCAATACCTCGACGCGGAACTCGCGAGCGCGTCGCGCAAGTCCGAGACGGCGACGCACGTCCTCTTCAGCGTTTCGCCGCTCGCGCCGTCGGCGTCTTTCGCGACAAGGTACGTGGCGTTCCCGTCCTCGAGCGTTCCGTGACCGCTAAAATATAAGAAAACGACGTCGTCCTCTCGAACGTACTTTAGCGCGTCGGCGACGGTCGCCTCGATATTCGCTTTCGTCGGCTCCTTCGCGTTGCGCAGGTTGCGCAGAAGTCGGCTATTTATCCTTTTCAGTTCTTCCGGTTCCTTCGCCGCCTCCGCTTCGCAGAGCGGCCAAACGACGAAGCCGTCGTTAAGGAGCGTTTCGATCATGCGTCTCGCGTCGTTTTCGACGTAAGGCAGCCGTTCGTGGGCCAACTCTCTACCGCTCAAATCGGAGACGGCGATCACGATCGCGATTTTACGTCCTTTCGGCGCCGCCGCGACCTCGCCGCTTCGCTCGACTCTATCCGAGGAACCGGCGATAATAAACTTTCCGCGATTTTGTCCTTGCGCGAACCCCGGAACCGCGAGAACGGCGATTAGAAGCGCCGCGCCGCCAAATCGACATAATTTTTGAAACATGATTGAACCTGCGATAAATTTTACGAGTTTGCGGACGAGCGGCGCGTCGTTTTAAATCGACCTAAACGGTCGTATTTAAGCGTTAACCGACGGTTCCTCTCGACGTCTTTCTATTTTACCCTCGTCGCGTCGCTTGACAAGCGCCGAGCGTTTGATTTTGCCACGAAAAACAGAAATGTTTGCCGTTTAGAGGGGGCGCCGTCGTTAAAATCCGCGAAATTTTTGAAAAAAAGTTGAAAAAAGTCGCGGGCTCTTCCGGCGTCGAGCGTCGCGACCGTTCTTTCTTACCAAGGTTAAAATGGGCAAAACGCGACGGTCGCGCAACTTTTTTAGATATTTTCGCTTTTTTTCAGATTTTTTTGAAAAAAAGAACGGAATCGGCAAAGTTTTCACGACTGAATCCCGATACGTAAAAACACCCGGAGGCTCGCGCCGTTTTACGGTTCGCCCTCCCGAAATCGAGACGAAAATCTTTCGCTTCGAGGCCGCGACGGAACGCGGTTTTCCGACAAAGTTTCGTTTTGATTTTTTTACCGGAGCTTTTCGCGTTTTTCGGTCGTTTCGACCGCGCGTCGGGCCGCTCGGCTCGACGTTTTTTACAAGGCAGTTTTTCCGCGAAGAGTTTTTAGCAAGTATTTTCGCAACGTTTGATTTTACGTCGTTTGGAACGATTTTTCGACGTTGCGCCGCCCCGTTTGGAGACCCGCTCCGCGACATTTTTCTTGCGTCGCGCGCCGTCGGGAACGTCGTTTTCGACGGCTCCAAGCTTCGAGAACTATGGAAGGAATCGTCGCTATGTTTACCGCTTCTTCGTCTCGCGCTCTTTCCGCTCGCGCCGCCGTCGTGGAACGCCTCCGCCGCGTCCTGTTTTCTCCGCAAAGACTCCTGACCGCGGGGACGCTCGCCTGCGTCCTCGCCTGCGGCGGATACGCCGCTGGGCAGGAAGGCACCGTTATTAATGCCGGTCAAACTGAATTTAGCAATACAGCGCAAGCTCCATGGATACTTAACGGCGGTACCCTTATTTTCACGGGTAGCAATTTTTTCTCTCCGCCTCACGTTTCGAGTACCCATATTTATGACAAAACCTTGCAATGGGGGCCTGAAGGCGGCACGCTAAATTTTGAACAGTATTATACTGAATTAGAACTGGACACAACCGATCCCGCTAATACGTGCATCAAAACCTATGCGTCTATTCCGGAAGGCTCCGACGCGTCGGAATATCAACTTTTTTATTGCGCGTATGCGCTGGACGAAAACCATCAACCTACCGGTAACTTGCTTCCTATTACGAATGTTGCCAGCTTAGTTTATCAAAGCGATTATAACGACAAAAACCCCGAAGACCAAGCGTTATATGCTCCTATTTATGTACGAATTACCAACAAAAACCTACACGGTTCCGACGCTAACCTAGACCAAGGCAACTACCTTCCGCAAAATAACGTATCGATGATCTTTGCATCCTCCGTATTAGGATTAGCCCAAGACACGACATTAACCAAAACCGGCGCCGGTTCTATAACTCTTCGCCTCTCAAACGATTCCTATCAAATTATTAAGGACGCAAATGGCGAACTCGACCACATCACTAATTCCGCAGACGCAAAGCATATTTTTGAAAATATTACAGTCAACGGGGGAACCCTACGCGTTGACACACTAGCCTACGATAGCGATACAGATGAGCGCTACCTTGTATCCAGCTCGACCTCAGATTTTACTTCCACTTTTAATGGCGACATTTTAATTGACGATAAAAATCCGGGAAGTGGGACACGAGCCCAACTTACCGTTTTAGGCAACGCAACGCTTAACGGAAATGTTACAAATCGCAATGGGGACATTATCTTTAACGACAGTGTGACAATTAACGGTCAATATGTTTCGAAAAGTAAAGATCATACCTCGTGGCAAGACAAAAAAGAAACCATTAGCGCCGATATATTTTGGAACGATACGGTAATCAATAACAATTTTATTGTAGAAGACGCAGGTTTTGGAGCTCGTAACGAGGATAAGGCAGATGTTACATTGAACAGCAATAGCGTTGCGTGGATTCTTGGCGATTCGGCTTGGACCGATAGCGCTGATAAGATAAACGAGAACGGACAAGTTTATTGGACAAATGGCGACGCTACCACGCTTACTGTTAACACCGGCGGTTGGCAAGGCGGACTTAACACGACGGCGAAAAATGTCGACAACATTTCGCAAATTACCGTTAACGACGGCGGCGTAATCCGCTTCCGCAACTATAAATCGTTTAAAGAAGACGAAAACGGTAATTATGTCATAGGCGACGACGGTAACCCGATATACGACCCGAATTACACGATCGACGTTGAAGACGGTCGCGTTTACGCCGATTGGTACGATTTAGTCGTAGGCAACGTCGAAAGCCGCGACGGCTTCAACACGACGGACGAGCTTGGCAATGTTACCGAATTGTATCGCGACGCCACTTACGAAGCGATTACGAAACAAGTAAACGACAGAACTAAGCTAGGCGACTGGAAAGACGATCTCTTTTCTTCGCCGTTAAGCGGAGACGGAACGATCGAAATCGCCGCGCTAGCCTATAAAAAAGGCGTTAACCAATTGGAAGGCGCCAACTTTTTCGTCGGTTTTACCGGCGATCAGTCCCAATTTACGGGCGACACGGACGTTCAGTTTGGCTCGCTCGTATTGTTAAGTTCGTCGTATAACGACCAGCAATATATTGAATCCGGTTACGCGGAATCGGAGGAGTATGCGCAATACCAAGCTTGGCAAATCGCTCACGAAAAGTGGGAAGCAAACGGCGAGATTGGCGACGAACCGGCTAAACCTGAAACCCCCATCTGGGACAAACTTAGCCGCGATATGGTGAAACAAGTTTACGGTTCGGATACCAAAGAAGGAACGTTCACCGTTCGAGGTCAATCGACTCGTTGGCTTTGGGAACAAGACACCGAAACTATCGGTACGAACGGTCGCGTTGGATTTTGGCGCAATACGTTTAACGGCGACTTAACCCCCAGCGACGACGCGTACCAAAAATCGTTGGCTAGCGCGCCGATTTTAAACGCCGACACAATCAAGTTTGAAGGTTCGCAACTTTATAATTCCAACAAAGGAGGATGGTATTACAACC
Organism: Thermoguttaceae bacterium; assembly: GCA_045545275.1. Lineage (GTDB taxonomy): Bacteria > Planctomycetota > Planctomycetia > Pirellulales > Thermoguttaceae > RUG369. The sequence goes on from JAZQAP010000543.1 coordinate 8,316, forward strand.
ACGCCGCCAACGACCTTGGGGCGCAAATCGTGTTTAACACGGCGTTTGAATTCGAGAATTCTCAGTACGACGGCATGAACGAACAGGAGTTGCAAGAACTGGGACTTGTACGCGATACTAATAACGCGGGCAACTTTTTCGATATTCGAAGCGACCGCACCCTCGCGACGTTGAACGCCAACACCATCGCGTTCAGCGAAAGCAACTACGTTTGGTACGACGGCATTAGCCAACTCGACGAAAGCGCGAAGTTGACTATCGACCTTAACGCGGATACGATTAAGGTTTATACCAACGACGTCGTTAAAGACGCGCAAGGAGAAGACCAAAAGGACAAAGACGGTTATTATTACCTCACGGACGCCAACAACGCGAACACGGACGCGCTTAAAGGCGTTTTCGACAAACCGCTCGTCAACGCCAGCGTTACGGGACAAGCCGGCGATTACGCCGTCGAAGTCAACGCGATCGACGTCGCCGACTTCGCCGATAACCAAGGGATGAACCAAGCGGAAAAGGACTACGCGAAGAAATTGGACGTCGCGCGTAAAGTTTCGGACGCCAACGTTCGATTTAACGACGCGTTGTACAACGAAAACGACGCCGCTAAAGTGCGCCAAACGATTCACAACCTGTCCCTCCTCGGGCACCAAATGTTGAACCAACACAGCCACGTCGGGAACCCGACCAGCGCGTTCTTCGGCGGCGCCTCGCTTTCCGCTTCGACCAAACGCGGGCAAGACGCGCAAAACGACGCGCCGCTCGCCGACCTGCCGCAAGACAGCGCCATTAATAATAACGAGAAAGAACAAGAAGAATACAACCCGACGCGCGGACTTTGGGCGTCGTTCACCCACACCAACGTCGACGGCGACACTTACCAAGACCGCGGCATGACGATGCACGGGTACGACCTCCGACGCTCCGGCGTCATCGGCGGGATGAAACGCCAATACGACGCGACCCTGTCCGGCGGGCTCTTCTTCGGGCTCACGTTGCCGGAAATCGAGTCGAACGCCGCGAACGCAAACTCCGGCGCCAGCGTTTACAGCAAGATGGAGATGACCGACTTCCAATTCGCCGGACACCTCGAAAAAATCATCGCCGACAACTGGGAGCTTTGCCTCTTCGTCGGCGGCGGGCATCAGTCGATGGATTGGGAACGCACCGTTAACCAAAAATACCAATATACCGCCGACAGCACCGGGAACACCCTCACCGGCACCGCGTACC
>JAZQAP010000544.1:0-3347 GCA_045545275.1 Thermoguttaceae bacterium
GGAAGCGTCAAGGCGACTTCGCCGGTTTTGCCGGTTTCGCCAATCTTGCCGGTTTCAGAGGTTTTATCGCCGCCGTTTTTCTTCGCGGCGCCATTATTTTCGCTATTTCCCGCAAAGTCGGCCGGGTTCGCCGTTTGGAGCGTCGTTCCCGGGAACGCTTGGTTCGCGAGATTCGCCCCTTCAGATAAGCGTCGACCGACGCCGTCCTTCGCGCCTTTGCCGGTTTTATCGGTTTTACCGGCCTTTTCGACGACGGCGAAGACGTTCCGCGCCCCGCCGACGACGTTCGCTTCGAAGAAAACGGAGCCGTCGAAAAATTCGAGCGGCGTTTCTTTCGCGTTCAAGTCGAGAACGGCGAAATCGCCCGCTCCGAGCGTTCGCCCCCAACGCGTTTCGATCGGCGCCAAGTCGAGCCGAATCAACCGCCGCCCGTCCGCCGACGGCGTTTCGACGCGAACGAGAACGCAACGCGCGCCGGAATATTGCGGAACCGCCGAGTTTACCGAATCCGCCGACTTTTCCGATTTTAACGTTTTTTCAACGGCGATTCCCAATTTTTCCGGTTCGAACCGCTCCGCTCCGCGCGTCGCGTTCGGGTCGCCGCTCGGATAAACGGTCGGGGTCGCCGGAATCGCGAACGTTTCGCCGATTCGGAACGGGCGGGCGTTTTTCGGCAAATCGACGCCGGGCTCTTCGATCAATTCGATTTCAACCGCGTCGAACCAAGCGGTTCCGGTTCCGCGCAAAACCGTCCCGAACTCGAGCCGGTTCGCGTCCGCCGGAACGGAGTAAACCTCCGAAAGCTCCGTCCAACCGAACTCCGTTTTATCGCTAAAACCGAGAAGCGGCGCCGCGATCATCGGCTTTTCCTCGTTCCCCAAGTGCAGGTACCAGCCGACCGTCCCGCGAACGTTTTCGCCGCGAACCCGCCCGGTAAAGCGGTACTTGCGCCCCGGTTCGACCGCGACGCCCCCTTGCCGCGCGGCAATCCAAGACGGTTCCGCCCCGTCCGCGACGTCGCAACGGACGCATTTTTGCCCCGAAAACGGGTTTTCGTCGACCCAACGCATCGAACGGTCGGCGCCGTCGACGTCGAACCGCCAACCGCTCGGAACGTCGCCGGTTCCCGCTTCGAAGTCGAGGTTCGAGAGCCGCCGCCGAATTTGCGAATATTGATCCGGATGAGCCGTCGCGCGGTCGTTCCCGGAAAAGACGAGATAACGCGCCGTCGATTTCGCCGCGACGGTCGCCGGAATCGTCAACGAAAAGCCTTCGCCGATTTCGCCGCGCTCGACCGTTTCGCCGTCCTTATTAATAATATTGAAAATGAACTCGACGCCGTCCGAGTCGCAAAACCGAACCGACTCCGCCCGTTCCCCGACGAGCGGCGCCGCGCCGTCGACCGGTTTTTCCGGCGTTCCGGCGATCGGAATCTCGACCGCCCGCTCCGACCAATCCCGCTCGGTCGCGTTCTCGACGAACAGCTCGAACGCGTTCGCCCATTCGCCCCCGCCGTCGCGACAAAGCCGCTGCGAAATCGCCCGAATCTCCGGCGTCGCGTCCGCGCTCCAAACCGCCGACGTTCCGAGCGTCCCCAACGTTCCGAGCGTTCCGAAAGCGAGCGCCGCTCCGAGCCCGAGTTTCGCCCTTCGTTTTAATCGTTGAACTCCGCGCATATTGCGTCTCCTTTGCGTTTTACCCGTTTTAATGTTTTTCCGTCGCGACGTTCTCCCCGCCGCGCCCCCAAAAAACGCCGCCCAACGCGAACGCGCCGAAGCGTTTTTCGCGATTTCGCCGATTATACCGGAAGCGAACCGGCGTTTCAAGCGTTCGTCGAAACGAAAACGAAAAAAACGGAAAATCGCCAAAACCGCCGATGCCGCCTCCCGCCGCCCTTGCGAACCGCCGCGACGCCGGTATAATTGACGGGAAACGTCGAACGTTCGGCAAAAACGCCGAGTCGCGACGTCGCGTCAAAAAGAAAACAAACGAAAAACGGTTTGTCCGACGAGAAAACGTTTCCGAACGCCGCGCCTCCGTTCAAAAACAGTTAAGCGCGACGTTTTAAAAAAACCGTTCTCAAAACGCCGTTTTTGCCGTTAAAACTTTAAAATCAAACCTCGCGTCGAAGAAACGGCGGTTAAGATGATTACAATCCCGGTTGAATTAAGCGAACGAAGTTACGATATTCAAATTGAAGAGGGCGCGCTCGAACGTTCCGGCGTCGCGTTGGCGTCGTTGGGGGACGTTTCCCGCGTCTTGCTCGTTACCGACGAGAACGTCGACGCCCTTTATACCGAAACGGTCGCGGCGGCGCTCGTCGACCGCGGGCTCGACCTCGACGTCGTCGTTATTCCGGCGGGCGAAGAGAGCAAAACGATCGAAATGGCGAACTCCCTTTGGGAGCGCTTCCTCGAAGTCGGCGCCGACCGCAAATCGGTCGCGGTCGCGCTCGGCGGCGGCGTCGTCGGCGACTTAACCGGTTTCGTCGCGGCGACTTACGTTCGCGGAATCCGCTTCTTTCAAATCCCGACGACGCTCTTGGCGCAAGTCGACAGTTCCGTCGGCGGCAAGACGGCGGTCGACCTTCCCGGCGGCAAGAATATGGTCGGCGCGTTTTGGCAACCGGGCGGCGTCTTGATCGACCCGAACGTTTTGGCGACGCTTCCGGCCGACCAATACCGCGCCGGGCTCGGCGAAGTCGTCAAATACGGCGCGTCGCTCGACGCCGATTTCTTCGCCTTTTTGGAACGCAACGTCGCCCAAATAACCGCTCGCGACCCGGAAACGCTCGGCGCCGTCGTCGCGAAATGTTGCGAAATCAAAGCGCAAGTCGTTTCGGAAGACGAGTTTGAAACGACCGGGCGCCGCGCGCTCTTGAATTACGGGCACACGTTCGGACACGCGCTCGAATCGGCGCTCGGTTACGGGACGCTTTTACACGGCGACGGGGTTTCGATCGGCTCGCTCGCCGCCGCTCGACTCGCCAAGCGCTTGGGCGAACAGGGCGACGCCCGCTTTTCCGCGATCGACGGCGCTTGGGTCGCGCGCCAAACGGAACTCTTGGAACGGCTTGAACTTCCAACGTCGCTTGAAGTCGTCGGGCGGCGAATCGGCGACGCGCCGGAAACGTCGGTCGAACGCCACGTCGACCTGATGCGAACCGACAAAAAGGCGGAGTTCGGCAAGTTGAGCTTCGTTCTCCCGACCGGGCTCGGCGAATGCGTCCGTCTCCGCGACGTTTCTCCCGAGGACGCCGCCGCGGCGTTGGCCGAATGAGCGCGAAACGCCGTGCGAAAAAGCGTCAAACCGCGCCGCCCGCCGCGAAGAAGTCGGCAAAACCGACG
>JAZQAP010000545.1:0-4614 GCA_045545275.1 Thermoguttaceae bacterium
CGTTAAGGTCGGCGTAATTCCAAAAAGCGACCGCGTCGGCGAACGGCGACTTGCCGTCGTCGGCGGAAGCGGGGGAGTCGGCGAACGTCGGGGACGCGGTAAGCGCAGCCGCTAAAAGGGTTAAGCGACCAACTCGGGAAAAGGAGAAGCGTTTCGGCATCGAAGGCTCCTTTTGACGTTAAGGTAAACGTTGAAATCGCGACGGTTGCGAACGGGGAAAGTCGCGACCGTCGCTTGAAAAGAACGGGAAAAAGCGACGAAAAAAGCCGCGTCGACAAGGAAAATCGACGCGGCGTCGTTCAAACGTTATTTCGCTTGAAATTGTTTCAAATCGACGGGTTGCGAAATCCCTTCGCGGGTCGGAACGATCGGCTTGATCGACCCGTCTTCGTTGAAGTACATTCGGTCGAGGCAAGTTTCGCGCGCCCAAGGATTTTTGCCGAGCGGCAGGCAAAGGCGGTGATAGAAAACGTAATTATCGCCGTTCGGGAGGAAAAGGAACGAGTGGTGGCCCGGGCCGGAAATCTCCTTTTCCGGGACTTTATAAAGGACGATCGGGTCTTTTTCCGGAGCGACGAAGGGCCCCAGCGGCGAATCGGACGTCGCGACGCGGACTTGATACTCGACGCTGCGGGTGTCGTGCTTCGACCAAGTGAGGTAATATTTGCCGTTTCGGTAAAATACGTAAGTTCCTTCGAAGAAGTCGGGCGGCGTAATGTCGCGCTTCGTTTCGAGCTTCAGCGACGTCATGTCGTCGTTAAGTTCGCAGACGCAAAGGTAGCTGTTGCCCCAATATAGGTAGTTTTTGCCGCTGACCGGGTCGGCGAAGACGTAAGGGTCGATTTCGACGCCGTTGCGGCCTTCCGGGCGGAGCGAGCGGTCGATCAGGACGGAGCCCTTGTCGACGAAGGGGCCGGTCGGGTCGTCGCCGACCGCGACGCCGATCTTCTCGTTCGCGCAGAAGTAGAAGAAGTACTTGAACTTACCGTCGATTTTCTTTTCGATAATCGACGGCGCCCAGTAAGCGCGGGTTTCCCAACTGACGTCGGCGTCGGTCAGAACGAGGCCTTCGTCTTTCCAGTCGACGAGGTTGTCGGTCGAGAAAACGCGGAAACCGTTCGCCTCGGACGTCGGGTAGACGTAAACGCGGCCGGTTTTTTGCGAGTAGAGGACTTCCGGGTCGGCCTTTTGACCGGGGAAGATCGGGTTGCGCTCGACCGGCTTGGCGGAATCGTCGGCCAAGACGGCGGGGGCGAACGCGGCAAGCGTCGACGCTAAAATAAACGACGCCAACGTGTTGCGGCGTAAAAACGGAAGCGCGAAACGCATCGGTTTTCTCCTTATTACTATAGGGGGGGAAATTTCGGGGGAAAGACGGCGGAACGGGAAATTGGCGGTCGAGGCGCAAAAATCGGCGTCGGCGGCGAAATTTCGACCGTTTGAAACGCGTCGGAGCCTTTATTTTACGGGGGAAACGCGCTTTTTGCAAGTCGAAAGAAAAAAAATTGGAAAAAAAGTGAAAAAAGGTCTTGTAAAGTTCTAAATGTATGTTATATTTATTTGCAGATGAGGGATAAATAAGCGAGAGCAAAAAATGAAAAATCCCCAAAACGATTTAGTACAAGAGTTTGCGGAACTTTGCCGAAGCGTCGGCTGGAAGTTCACCCCGGCGCGGTTCGCCGTTTGGCGTTACCTTCGCGGGAATACGGAACACCCGGTCGTCGACCGCGTTTGGGAAAACGTCAAGCTCGAACTGCCCAAGATTTCGCGAGAAAGCGTTTTTCGCATTTTGAGCGATTTTGCGGAGCGCGGTTTGATCGCGATGATGGATCGCCCGAACGTGTTGGCTCGGTTCGACGCAAACCCCAAGCGACACGACCATTTTTACTGCTCGAAGTGCGGGCGCGTTTACGATTTCGAAATTGAGAACTTGGAAACGCTCTTACCGGCGTCGGCGGCGGAGATTGGAAGCGTCGAACACGTCGAAACGCGGATTCGCGGCGTCTGTCGCGAGTGTTTGCAAAAGACGGAAAGTTAAGAAGTTGCGGAAATCGCGGAGCGGTTTTCGTGAGGCGGAGAAGGCGATTCGGCGACGCTCGGTGAAGCGACGGCGGCGAAAAACGCCCCTTCGTAAAATTGGAACTAAGATTTACAGCGTAAATAGTCGATATAAAAACGAGCGTCGACGTTTTAGGGAGAAAAAAACGTCGACGGTTGGTAAGAACATTGAAAACGTTGAAATAATCAACGAAAATTAGCGCGAAAGGATAATAATAATGGAAAAGACGAAGAAATTCATCTGCCAAGTTTGCGGTTACGTTCACGAAGGCGACGCGGCTCCGGAAAACTGCCCGCAATGCAAAGCTCCGGCTTCGAAATTCGCCGAAAAAGTTGACGGCGGCGAACTTTCCTTCGCGACGGTTCACTCCATCGGCGACGGTATGGTCGAAGATCAAGAAATCGTCGAAGGCCTGCGGATGAACTTTATGGGCGAATGTACCGAAGTCGGGATGTACCTCGCGATGAGCCGCCAAGCGGAACGCGAAGGTTACCCGGAAATCGCCGACGCGTTCAAACGTTACGCGTTCGAAGAAGCCGAACACGCCGCCAAGTTCGCGGAACTCCTCGGCGAAGTCGTCGTTCCTTGCACCAAAACGAACCTCCAAATGCGCGTCGAAGCCGAAACCGGCGCTTGCGCGGGCAAGTTCGAAATCGCTAAACGCGCTAAACAATTGAATTACGACGCCGTTCACGACACGGTTCACGAAATGGCGAAAGACGAAGCGCGCCACGGCGCCGGGTTCGCCGGTCTGCTCAAACGCTACTTCGGTTGAGTTTAAGCGAAGACGGTCGAACGACCGTTAACGAGAGAACAACGGTTAAGCGTCGCGCAACGAGGACGCTTAACCAATTGAAACGGCGCGGGTTGCGAAACTCGCGTCGACGTTCCGAAAACGAGCTTGCGGCGAGATTCTGCGCAAGTTCCGGGACGACCGAACGACCCGGGAAACCGAGCGAACGGCGACCGCCGCGCCAAAAGGCCGAGCGCGGCGGACGCCTTTTTGTTTCTTGACGGTTCTTAAACGTCGACGCGGCAAAGACTTGCGTTTCTTGCGGACGGCTCTTGATTTTAACGCGATTCTCGGGTAAAATAAGGAAAAGCGGAAGCGACGAACGCTTTCGAAGCGATTTTTGCGCGTTGTTAAACGTCGGCGGCGCAAGCGGTTGCGTTTGGCGGCGAACGAGAAAAAAGGAGAAACGGCGATGAAGAAAAACGGGAAAAGGTTGGCGGCGGCTCTTTGCGTCGTCGGGTTGGCGGGCGTTTCGGACGGCTCGCTCGAACGGTCGATTATCGCTAACGACGTTGCAAACGTTGCGACGCAAGATGTTGGCGACGAAGAAAAAACGGCGGCGCTAAGCGTTGTCGCGACGCCTAAAAGCGCCCAAGAGCCGATTTTGATCGCGTCGGACGGGGCGGAGATCGCGACGAAAGTAACGACGCTGAACGTCGACGGCGGGGCGAGTTGGGAACGAATCGTCGTCGGCGTTTCGGACGCGAAATTCTTGAAACGGTTAGAGTTGCGTTCCGGCGAGCTGAGTTTAGGAAGCGTCGAAATCGACGGCGCGAAGGAGGGCGCGACGGAGTTCGCTTTTGCGCCGACCGACGCGGCAAATCTCGCAACCGTCGAAATTTGGGCGTTTGCGTCGAAAAACGCCGGGCCGGGCGACAAGATGAAAATCGCCGTGAAAGAGGCGGTCGCGAAAAAAACAGACGGGAAAACGGCGGCGTTCGACGCGACGTCGCTCGAATATCGGTTCGGCGTTTTGGTGCGCGACTCCGGTTGGGACGGCGTCGCCAAGTACCGCATTCCGGGAATCGTTAAAACGCTAAACGGAACGCTGATCGCGGTTTACGACGCTCGTTGGAACGACGCGAGAGACCTGCCGGCGAACGTCGACGTCGCGTGTTCGCGCAGTTTCGACGGCGGCAAAACTTGGGAGCCGATGCAAATCGTTATCGATTACGACGGGCCCGACCCGGCGAAAGAGGGCGTCGGCGACCCGGCGATTCTCGTCGACCCGAAAACCGGGCGCGTTTGGGTCGCCGCGCTTTGGGCGCATAACGGCAAGTCGATTCACGCGTCGCAACCGGGACTGAAAATCGGAACGTCCGGGCGTCTCGTTTTGTCGTACAGCGACGACGACGGAGCGTCGTGGAGCGAGCCGGTCGATATTACGAACGTCGCGGCGGAAGGCGAAAATTGGCGCATTTTATTCCAAGGGCCCGGTTGCGGTATCGCGACGCGCGGCGGCCAACTCGTTTTTCCGGCGCAGTTTATCGACGAAAACGGCGTTTGGTTCTCGACGCTCGTTTGGAGCGGCGACGGCGGCAAAAGTTGGAAAGCGGGGAACGGCGCCGTTCGAATGACTTGCGAAGCGCAGGTCGTCGAGCTGAACGACGGGGCGCTGATGTTGAACATGCGCAACTTCGAAGGGCGCGCGCGGTCGGTCGCCGTAACTCGCGATTTCGGCGAAACTTGGGACGAACACCCGACGTCGAAAAAAACGCTCGTCGAGCCGATTTGCCAAGCGAGTTTAATCCGGTTTTCGTCG
>JAZQAP010000546.1:0-1911 GCA_045545275.1 Thermoguttaceae bacterium
CGACCGCTGGACGATTCGCCCGACCGTCGGGCTCGACTCCGAACACTCGTGGTTGTACAACTTCACGGAAACGGGAGGCGAACTCGGTTCGCTGGCCGAACTCGGTTACGCCAACCAAATGCTCGCGCAACGTTACCGTTACGAAGACACGTACTACAACCGCAACCTCGCTCGCGTCGGGTTCACGACCGCGTTCGACGGCGCGCAAGGCTGGGCCGGGTTGAACGCTCGCGCGTTCTACTCGACGCAACTCGGCGGCAAGCCCTCCGCGTTGCTCACGTACCGCACCGTCGGCGACGTTAACGACGCGAACTACCTCGACCTGAACTTCGAGGACATGGGCTCCCACGTCATGGGCTCCGACGCGTTCAGCGTCGGCGGCGGCGGATACATGCACCTGAACAAAACGAAAACGCTCACCGCCAACGGCGATATCAACGCGATTTGGTACAAAAACGCCTCCACGCTCAACGTTACCGGCGGCGTCTCCTATCGCTTCTAGTCGACGAGGCCGCGTCCGCCCGACGCGCCGACGTTGACTAAACGCTAAAAACGGCGCGAACGCGACGTTCCGACGAACGACGGAACAAGCGTTCGCGCCGTTTTCGTTCGACCGACCGATTTTCGCTTCAACAATCGACCGACGCGCAAAAAATGCGTTTTCGGCGTTTCGCCCGATTTTCAACCGCTTTTCTAACCGACGTCGAACGAGAAAAATAAAAAAAAACGGGAAAAATCGCGCCAAACCTTACCTCCGCGCCGACCGTTTCGCCATAATCTTAATAACCGCGACGCTCGACTCCGTCGCCTCCGTTCCCGCATTCCGCAAGACGTTCGGTTTGAACGCCCCCCTTCCCCCAAGTTAGGCGCGTTATGAAACATCGCATATTTTCCCTCGGTTCCGCCGTTTTCGCTCTCGCCCTCGCCTGCGCTCCGCTCGCGCTCGCGGTCGACGGTTCCGCCGCCGTTCGCTCCAACTCCGAAGACGCGTTCCTAGAACTGACGCTCAACAGCCAAAAAGCGTTGAAGTCGGCGATGAAAACGCGCGCCAAAGACCTCGGCGACGGCGCCGCGAAGTTCAAAATCTCCTCGGTTCCCGACCCGACCGTCGAGGAAAGCGACGACGTCGCGCAAGAAGAAATGCAAACCGGCGTCAAAATTTGGTTCGAACTCGCCGACGGAACCAAAGTGAATCCGCTCAAACATCAATGGAACGCCAAAGAAAAATTTTACATTTACGTCGAAGCCGCGGCGCCGGTTTACGTTTGGCTCTTCCACGAAACGCCGGCTCAAAAGGGCAAGCCCGCGCAATCGATCCAAATTTATCCGGATAAACGCTACCCGAAAAGCGTCAACGCGATTCAACCCGGTCGCGAAACCGCTCTTCCCGTCGAGTTCGAAATGGACGACGACGAAGAAGACGAAATTATGTCGATGGTCGTCGTTCGCGCCGATTGGGAAGGAATTCAAGACGGCTTGACGAAACCGGCGGTCGACAGCGTCTCCTCCGACGCCAACGGTCGCCCGGTCGTCAACGCGAAAATCGACGAAAACGCTTACGGCACCTTAAAATGCTTGAACGCTCGCGTCGCCTCCGAAAAAGAACTCGACGTAAAGGGCGTTAAAAAACTCGTTCGCGACGCAAGCGACAAAGAAGCGCAAGCGATCGCCGATCGCGTCAACGCGCTCGACTCCGCGAAGTTCCACGTTTGCGGGCCCCTCGTCGACGAATCGGACGACGCCGAAGACGTTTGTTTTTATATGTTTTCCGCTCAAAAAGTCGGGCATTGGCTCTTGACGATTAAAAAATAGCGGTCGCTTCGACGCCGCCTCGCTCCCTTACGACCGTCCGTTTGTGCGCGGACGCGTTCGCCGCCGCCGCAGACGGCCTTTTTTTTTTGTGCCGTCGCG
>JAZQAP010000547.1:0-3610 GCA_045545275.1 Thermoguttaceae bacterium
AAAAAAGTCAAAAAAAGTCAAAAAAAGTCAAAAAAAGTCAAAAAAAGTCAAAAAAAGTCAAAAAAAGTCAAAAAGGCAAAAAGGCAAAAAGGCAAAAAGGCAAAAAGGCAAAAAGGCAAAAAGTCAGAAAATCAAAAAGTCAAAAAGTCAAAAAGGCAAAAAGGCAAAAAGTCAAAAAGTCAAAAAGGCAAAAAGTCAAAAAGGCAAAAAGTCAAAAAGGCAAAAAGTCAAAAAGTCAAAAAGTCAAAAAGTCAAAAAGGCAAAAAGTCAAAAAGGCAAAAAGTCAAAAAGTCAAAAAGTCAAAAAGTCAAAAAGTCAAAAAGGCAAAAAGTCAAAAAGGCAAAAAGGCAAAAAGGCAAAAAGTTTTCGCCCAACGCCGCGCGCCGTCCCCGGCGTTCGTTCGCCAAGACCGGAAACGACGCGCTTCGTTCGTTTTCGTTTCGTCGTTAATCGACGTTTCGTCAAGCGTTTACGAGCGATACGGCTGCGACCAAGCGGCGGGGCCGGTTCGCCATTCGAACTTTTCGGCGCGCGGGAGCTTGACGATTTTCGCGCGGACGTACAGGTCGTCCGGTTTCAGCGTGTACGAACCTTCCGTTCCCTCGACCGTTTCGAGAACGGTTCCGACTTCAGGCGAAAACGTTTCGATCAAGCGATCCGCCGACTTTTTCTCCTCCGCCGCGACGGCGACCGTCTTACGCGTTTTGTCGAAATTCTTCTTCGTCCCCTTGAACTCGATCCGATACTCTCCTTCTTCCTTGACGTCGATCTTAACGGAAAGCATTTTGCCGTCGAAGTTTATCTCGGCGAAATCGAGCCCGTTCGACGAATAGAAATCGCCGGCGTTGAACGCTTCGAGCAAGCTCGGCCAATCGAGCTTCGCCGCCCGCGCGACCGTCCAACCTTTGTTCGCCGGGCCGTCCGGGTAGCCGTGTCGGTCGTCGGAGCCCATCCCAAGAAGGAGCGGAACGTCGGCGAGGGCGCGGAAAGCGTTGACGGCGTCCCAGAAATGCTCCGGTTCCCAAGCGTCGTCGCGAGCGGCGTAATCGCGGTGAATCCCGTTGTTGTTCAACTCGAAAAAGCGCACGTCCGGATTGGCGATCAGCGCGGTCGGCGAAATGTCGTAAAACTTCCAAAGCGGGTGGTTTGCGGTGAAGAGGAACGGCGAATCGGCGTAAAGTTCGCGTCCGGCGGCGAGCGTTTCGCGGAGCGTGTCGACCGGGTCTTCCTTCTTAATATACTTGAACGTTTTTCTAACGCCGATGAAGTTCATATGGACGGCGCGTTTGTCCGGGCAGCTTCCGGTTTGTTCGAAACCCGGAATCAGCAAGAACTTACCGTCTTCGGCGAACTGTTCGACCAACTCGTCGAACGACTTCATTCGAACGAACGTCAGACCGCCCGCTTTCTTGATTCGCACCGAATCGGCGCCGAAGCGTTCGCGGGTTTGGTCGACGACTTTTTGCGTCAACTTGTTGTTGATCGTTTCGCACTGCATCGGCTTCCAAAGGGACGTTTCGTCTTTGAACGCCGCTTTCATTTCGGCGGTCATCTTCGGTTTCGTCCCGTTCGACGTGAAGCGCAAGTCGTTCGCTTGAAAGATGTTATGATCGGACGGGCAAACGAAGTCGTACCCGCGCGACTTATACCAATCGATCGCGTACTCCGGCATAGGATCGCCGTCCGACCATTGGCAATGTTGGTGCATGTTCCCTTTATACCAACGTTTAACCGTCGGCGTCGCGGCGCTTTGCGCTCGAACCGTCTCCGACGACACTCCGTAACCGACGCCGGTCGCCAACGCGGCCGCGGTCGACGTTTTCAGAAAATCGCGTCGAGTGAATTTCATCTTCGTTCCCCTTTTCTTTCTCGGCGACGACGTTTGCCCGTCGCCGTTTTCTTCCGTTTTAATCTCGCTTCATTTCCGTCGAACGCCGTCGACGCGTTCCCGGAACCGTCGTTCATTATACCGCTTCGCGCCGCCAAAATCAAGCGTTCGCCGCCGACGTTCCGCCAAATTCAGCCGATTTCGCGTCAAGAAACGCAAAACGCGCCGCCGAGGTTCGCCTCGACGACGCGCTTCGCCGGATTTTTCGCTAAACGCAAACCCCGTTATCGTTCGACTTCGACGCTCAACGCTTGAACGCGTATTCGAAGAGCGGCTCTTCGCCCGGGATAACGATGCGCGTTTCGAAGCCGGGCTTGTCCTCCGCGAAGTCGATCACCCGACCGCCGCGCGGAAGGTCGCCGTAAGTCTCGACGCCGGTTTTGCGTCCGTAAGCTAAGACGACGCCCTTGTATTCGCCGATGTAATCGTTGTTGTGCTCGTGTCCGACGAAAAGCGCTTCGAGGTCGCCCCGTTGAATCGCCGCCGCGACCAAACCGCTGTTAACCCGAGGCGACGCCGGGTTTTCGCCGCGAATCCCGATAACGCCCTCTTTCGCTTTGTACGTTTCGCCTTCCTTGTCGTGCAACTCCCAAAACTCCGGCGTCGGAATGTGGAAGAACGCCGCCGACGGAACCGGCGCGCCGTTTTCCGCCTCCGCTTTTTCGCTTTCGCTCATATACCAAGCGATTTGCGCCGGTTTAATCCAGTCGTATTCCCAAGAAACGACCTTCGAAAGGGCGTGAATGCGCGGGTTGTCGCTCAAACGGCAGTACGAGTGCGAGTCGAAGAGCCAAATACGCCGCTTCTCTTTGCCGTCGGCGCCGAGAATCGGAATGAAGCAGTTGCCGGCGCCGGGCAGCTCCGGAACGTCGCGCGTCATATTCAGCGGCGACTTCGAAAATTCGGCGTAATGCGCCTTCGCCGGAACCTTGCGCTCGTGGTCGTGGTTGCCGAGCGTGATCGCGAACGGAACGCCCGCCGCCTCGAACGGTTCGCAGACGCGGCGCCAAGCCTCCGCGAAACCGCCTTCGATCGCCGTCGCGTCGAGCCACACAATGTCGCCGGTAACGATCGCCAAATCGGGCTTCGTTTCGACGAGGAGTTTGCGGACGTTTTCGAGCGTTTGCTCGGCGCGTTTGAGACCGTCCGCGCAGTTATAGCCGAGATGCAAGTCCGTTACCTGCAAGATTCGGAAGCGACCGTCCTTGAAACGCATCGCCGGAGCGCGACCGGTCGCCGCGTTCTCTTCGCCGACGGCGCGACCCGCTTCCAACGCAAGGGGCGCCGCCAAAGCCGACGCTAAAAACGTTCGACGCGAAAAAGCCATTTTTCTCTCCTTATTAATATAACGTCAATAACGACAAAACAACCGCGCCGACGAGCGCTCGGGAAAACCGTCCCGAACCTCGAACGGCGCCGCCGCGATCAGTCGGTCAACTCGACCGCGATTTTTTTGTTCCCCTTGGCCGGGACTTCAAGCGTCAACGGCGTCGTTTCGGCGTTCGAATATTGAACCGGCAAAAGCTGTTCGATAACCAACGCGTCCTTGTCGTACTCGGGCGGGTCGCCGACGCCGTCGTAACCTTGTTCCTTTTGCCACTCTTCGAGCGTCAGGCCGTCGATCGTCTGAACTTCTTTCTTCACAACGACTTTATACGAACCCGGCAACGCGCCGTCGTTCGGACGGTCGGTCGTTAGCGTAAATTTTCCGTCCGCGTCAAG
>JAZQAP010000548.1:0-2483 GCA_045545275.1 Thermoguttaceae bacterium
TATAATCGCCGCCGTTCCGAGGAGCATAATCAGCAGCTCCGCGACTTTCGCCCAAATCATGACGTTGCGGCGGTTGAAACGGTCGCAAACGTACCCGGCGTAGGTCGCCAAGAAGAGGAACGGAACGAGGAACGCGAGGGAGCCGATCATTCGAATATCGTCTTCGCGACCGATCCAACCGGCGGCGTATTTGCCGATCGGAATGATCAGCCAACGGAAAATATTGTCGTTGAGCGCGACCAAAATCTGCCTGTTCAAGAGCGCGACGAACCCGCGGGTCCAAAGGGGCTTTTTATCGATTTGCGCCGTTTCCATAGAACGCCTAATTTTTGTTTCGTGAGTTGTTTTTTGTTGCTTCAGGGCGGCGGCGCCGTTTTTGACGTTTTACCGGCGACCGTCGAGAAAACGCCGTCGACGAAGATTGGGACGACGACGCGGCGCGAAGTTTCTTGAAGTCGCGCGCTTTTCCTGTATTTTCTTCTTATAATAATAACGGCAAAAAGCTCTTCTGACAAGAGCGGAGACCCTCCGAAAATGACGTTTTTTAAAAAAATGTCATTTTAGAGCCCGTTTTATTGACATAAAGCGAAACGAGGTTTCAACGAAAATCGCGTCGCCGTCGCCGAATTTGTTTTTAACGCTAAAATTTTGTTTTGGTTTGAATTTGTCGAGCGGAAAAACGCCGAGCGACGTCGAACGCGAGCGGGCGAACGCGCGTCGGGGAAAGACGTAAAGTTCCGAGAAAGACGACCCCCGAAACGCTCCGAACGCGGCGTTAGGCGTCTTTTGCGTTTCCCTTTTCCCGTTTTTTTCGCTCCAAAAAGAGTCGTTTGCGAGCGCGGCTGTTCGGAATTTGGAGGCGTTCGCGGTATTCTTGAACGGTTTTCCGACTGACCGCGATTTGAAAACGGCGAAGCAACTCCGCGGCGAGGGCTTCGTCGCCGAGCGGATTCGACTTTTCTTCGCCGTCGATCAGTTCGCGAATCCGACTTTCGACGTTCGCGGAGGCGACGTCGCCGGAGACCGCTTTCGGGAAGAGCGACTTCAACGCGACGAAGCCGCGCGGCGTCGCGAGCCATTTGTCGACGCAAGCGCGGGAAACGGTCGACGGGTCGAGTCCGATTTTGTCGGCGACTTGCCGGAGCGTCAACGGGCGCGCCGCCGCCGTCGCGTCGTCGAAATACTCGTTTTGGAAATCGACGGCGGCCTGCGCGACGCGCAAAACGGTCGAATCGCGACTTTGAAGCGCGTCGAGAATGACGGTCGCGTCGACGTATTGGCGGCGCAAATAATCTTTCGTCGCTTTGTCGACGTTCTTCGCGAGAAGCATTTTGCGATAAAGCGGGTCGACGCGGAATTCCGGGCGGTCGTCGTCGAGGCGAGCGCGCCAACGACCGGACGGCGATTTTTCGAGAAAAATTTCCGGGCGAACCAAGCGCGTCGGCTCGCCGCTTGAAAAGAGGGAACTCGGCGCCGGATGGAACGGGAACCCGTCGTCGTAGATCGCGGCGACGGTCGCGAACGGGAGCCCGGTTTTTTCGGCGATCGCCGAAACGCGTTTTTTTTGAAAGTCGTCGAACGCTTCGGCGATAATTTGGCGGAGCGCGTCGGCGTTCGGAACGTCGTCGCGAACGCGCAAGAGGAGACTTTCCTGCAGCGAGCGCGCGCCGACGCCCGGCGGGTCGAGCGATTGAACGACGGCGAGCGCGTCTTCGGCGGCGTCCAGCGCTTTTCGCGACGGTCTTTTGGAGAAGAGCGCGTCGAGCGGCGCGTCGTAATCGTTTAAGTTTTCTTGGCGCGTCACGAGGGTCGATTTGAGCGCCGATTTAAATTTTTCGCGTTCTTCGGCGGTCGTTTTGCGTCCGACGGCGGCGTCGAAACGTCGACGGGCGGCGTCGCGGGCGCTTTTGGTCGCGGCGGCGTCGAGTTCGGCGAGCGCGGAACGGGCGGCGTCGAGCGTTTCCGGCGTCGCGGCGACGGCGAAAATCGTTTCGAACTCTAAACGAAGCGCCGAATAAACGCTTTCTTTAAGGGGCGTCGTCGCGTCGACTTTAAAATAACCGTTGGCGTCGAGACGATCGATAATCTTTTCGCAGAACGCCCGAACGAGCGGCGAAAGATTGGCGCAACGTCCGTCGAGGCGCAACTGTTCGAGAAGATGATCGCGGAGCGTCGTAGCGGAGCGCGCCGTCGGGTCGAAGGCGAACTCTTCTTGCGCCGAATTGGAACGGTCGTAACGATAAAACGGTTTGGGGGAGAAGAAAACGTCGTCGGCGGGGTCGAAGAACTCGTCGATCTCGTCGCGCGGAGCGTTGAAAGACGCGTCGGAATCGAAGTCGGTCGTTTCGTTGGGAAACTCGGACGCGTTAAAATCGGCGTTTTCGAAAAAGTCGCCGGTTTCGTCGGAAGTCGCGTCGGGCGTCGCGCCGTCGTTGGGAAGAGGCGCGGACGCTTCGACGAGAAAAACGTTCCGCTGCGATTCG